>NZ_JBEYFS010000084.1:0-44377 GCF_040634475.1 Streptomyces sp. NPDC007095 | reverse complement strand
GGCGCAGACTCCACGGCGGGCTCGGGCGCAGACTCCACGGCGGGCTCGGGCGCAGACTCCACGGCGGGCTCGGGCGCAGACTCCACGGCGGGCTCGGGCGCAGACTCCACGGCGGGCTCCTCCACGTGCTCCTGAACGGGCTGCTCGCTCATCGGTTGCTCCTCGGTCACAGCCGCTCCATCTGCCGCTCGGCCAGGTCCATGATCTTGGCCTTGGAAATCGGCTTGGTGTCGTAGATCCAGACCTCCATGGCGATGTCACCGCGCCAGGCGTGTGCCTGTGCGCTGTACACCGGTAGATAGCCGGGCTTGGTGTCGGGCTTGGTCGTCACGTACGCCATGCCGTCGCCCGTGCCGGGGACGGGCCAGCTGCGGGTGCCGTCCACGTTCCAGTTGCCGGCCTGTTCGGAGGCGGAGAGGTTCTCCTCCTGGCGGTACTGCACGAGCCTGATCCCGACGCTGTACGTGCTGCCGACCCGCCAGTCGACGCCGGCCGCACGCCGGAACTCCGCGCCGACCAGCTGCCCGAACGCCTGGTCCGGGTCCTCGAGCTGGTCCGCGTACTCGGCCATGGTCAGCCAGCCGTCGCGGCCCGGTGCGTACTCGGTGTCCTGGGCCCCCTTCGGCCGCTTGATCAGCAGCTTGCGCAGGTCGCCGTCGGTCTTCACGCGGCGGTCCTGCGCGGCGGACAGCGGTTCGGGACCGGCGCCCTTGGCCTGGGCCACCACGGGCTGCGAGAGCGACGGCAGCTTGGTCGGCTCCCGGTCGGCCTGGATCAGATAGCCGGCGCAGGTGCCCCCGACGAGCCCCAGCACGGCGGCCGTGGCGATCAGCAGGGCCGTACGCCCCCGCCGGCGTACGCGAGGCGCCTCCTCAGATGTCTCCTCGCCCGTTGCCTCCGGACCTGGCACGGGTACTTCCTCGACTTCCACGACATCCCCCCACGGAACGCGACGCACGGATTCCATATCCGCGCGCACAGGAGACCCATGGGAATCTCATGGAGTTGTAAGGGGCATGATCACGATTCGGACTCTCCCGACTCCCCCGGACTACCATGCGGCCATGGCGAAGAAGCTCGTGATCAAGGTGACGGCGGGGGCCGATGCCCCCGAGCGCTGCTCGCAGGCGTTCACGGTCGCGGCGGTGGCCGTGGCCAGCGGGGTCGAGGTCTCCCTGTGGCTGACCGGCGAGTCCTCGTGGTTCGCACTGCCGGGCCGGGCCGCCGAGTTCGAGCTGCCGCACGCGGCGCCGCTGCCCGATCTGATCGACTCGGTCCTGGCCGCGGGCCGGCTCACCCTGTGCACCCAGTGCGCGGCGCGCCGGGACATCACGGAGAAGGACGTCATCGACGGTGTACGCATCGCGGGCGCCCAGGTGTTCGTCCAGGAGGCGATGGCGGACGAGACGCAGGCGCTCGTCTACTGAAGGTGCCGCGCGCATGAAGGTGCTGTACGTACTGAAGGTGCTGTACGTACTGAAGGTGCTGTACGTACTGAAGGTGCTGCGCGTACTGATGGTCCTGCGCTTACTGAAAGGTGCTGCGCGTACTGAAAGGTGCTGCGCGTACTGAAGGTGCTGCGCGCGCCCTCCTACGGGCGGCGCTTCTTGCCGTCGAGCTCGTCCCACCACTCGTCGGACTTCTGATCCCCGGACGGGTCGTCCCACCAGCGGTCCTCGGGCCCCCGCCGGTTGGCGACCATCGCGGCGAACGGCGGAATCACCATCGCCACCACACACATCCCCACGGCCACGGGAATCGACCAGATCCTTACGACTCCCCAGGCCAGGACGAAAAGACCGATGCACGTCCCCATCATGGCGAAGTAGACGTGTCGCCGTCGTGCGTACATACCTCAAGCGTAGGCCCGTACATACCGAAGGGCCGCACCCCGAGCGTCCAACCCTGGGGTGCGGCCCTTCGGCCACTCAGAAGTGCTGTCAGACGGCGATCGCGACCTCGGCGAGGCCGCCCGTCTGGGCGACGACCGTGCGGTCCGCGGTGCCACCGGGGACCAGGGCGCGTACGGTCCAGGTGCCCTCGGCCGCGTAGAAGCGGAACTGGCCCGTCGCGGAGGTGGGGACCTCCGCCGTGAACTCGCCGGTCGAGTCCAGCAGGCGCACGTAACCGGTGACGGGCTCGCCGTCGCGGGTCACCTGGCCCTGGATGGTGGTCTCACCGGGCTTGATCGTCGAGGCGTCGGGGCCGCCGGCCTTCGCTCCACACATATTTCGATTCCGTCCTTCCGGGTTACTTGTTGGCGCCGAGCTCGATCGGGACGCCGACCAGGGAGCCGTACTCGGTCCAGGAGCCGTCGTAGTTCTTGACGTTCTCCACGCCGAGCAGCTCGTGCAGCACGAACCAGGTGAGCGCGGAACGCTCACCGATACGGCAGTACGCGATGGTGTCCTTGGCGAGGTCGACCTGCTCCTCGGCGTAGAGCTCCTTGAGCTCGTCGTCCGACTTGAAGGTGCCGTCGTCGTTGGCGTTCTTCGACCACGGGATGTTGCGGGCGCTCGGGACGTGGCCCGGACGCTGCGACTGCTCCTGCGGCAGGTGGGCCGGGGCGAGCAGCTTGCCGCTGAACTCGTCGGGCGAGCGGACGTCGACCAGGTTCTGCGAACCGATGGCCGCCACGACGTCGTCGCGGAAGGCGCGGATCGCGGTGTTCTGGGCCTTGGCCTTGTAGTCGGTCGCGGCACGGTTCGGGACCTCGACGACCAGGTCGCGGGAGTCGAGCTCCCACTTCTTGCGGCCACCGTCGAGGAGCTTGACGTTCTCGTGGCCGTACAGCTTGAAGTACCAGTAGGCGTAGGACGCGAACCAGTTGTTGTTGCCGCCGTAGAGGACCACCAGCGTGTCGTTGGCGATGCCCTTCTCCGACAGGAGCTTCTCGAAGCCCTCCTGGTCGATGAAGTCACGGCGGACCGGGTCCTGGAGGTCCTTGGTCCAGTCGATCCGGATCGCGTTCTTGATGTGGTTCTTCTCGTACGCGGAAGTGTCCTCGTCGACCTCGACGATGGCCACGCTCGGGTCGTCCAGGTGGTCCTGGACCCAGTCGGCGTCGACCAGGACGTCGCTGCGGCTCATGCTGTTTCTCCTCCGGGGCAGTTGCGGCGGGGCGGTGCGTTAGACAGAGGGTGCGCGGTCATGCCTGTCGAGGCTGCGCGGCGCGCACGGGGACCCTGGCGAAGAGGGGCCAGGGGAGGGCGGACGGACGAATGTCCCGCTCAGAAGGTGCGACAGAGCATGGCGGCGACGCGGCACAGGTCTACTGCCCGCCGCTTCGTGAGATCCGCCTGTCGCTTCATGGGTCCGATCGTAGGGACGGACAGGCGGGCATGTCACCGGCGTGTCGGATGCTGAGATGCGATCGTCCGCAATGTGGGACGCCTTCACCGCCGGTACGGCCCCCGCAGGGATTCCGGGCGCCGGCATCCGTCATCACACCGACCGCACATCTGCGGTACGGACGGGCCCGTCTCGCCCCTCGGACAGCTCTCCGGCCGCGGTCTCCCCGGCTTCCGGCCTCCGGCCAGCGGCCAGTGGCCGCTGGCCCTTCTACCCGACCAGCTTGACGTTCGAACCCTTCACGGAGATGTCCACGCCGTTCGCGGCCGCCTGGACCGTGTCGAGCTGGATGCCGCCCGGCAGCTGGCCGATCTTCTGCTCGAAGTCGGTGATCGCGCGCACCCGGTTCTCGGCGAGGCCGACGCCCAGCTTGGGGAGGGAGTCCGCGTGCACCTTGACCGTGTTGCCGCCGACGACCGTGACCGAGCTGAGCACGGAGACCGGCTGGGGCACCTTGGTGCCGCCGATGCTGACCTCGACCGCCACCTTGATCTTGCCGTTGCCGCCGTCGGAGAGGCCGACGACCCGGGCGGTGACTTCGGGGCCGACCTGAGTGGGCTGGGACTTGGCGGTCTTGAGCAGCTCGGCGTACCCGATGGACGCGGAGCCGGTGGCGCTGTTGGCGGTGGCGGAGCTGTAGTCGCCGTTGAAGCTGACGCCGTGCATCTCGGCGTTCAGGTCGTCGATACGGATGGTGCCGGTGCCGCCGGCACTGCCCGCGCCGCTCGTCGACGCCTCGTAGTCCTTGATGCCGATCTTCACGTCGTCGAGTTCGCCGCCGACGACCTGGGTGAGGAAGGGGAAGCCCTCGATGGACACGTCCGGCGTGCCGGCCAGGCCCTCGGTGGTCTTGATCCGGTCCGCCGCCTTGTTCTCCGCGAAACCGACCGCCACCCGGTCCGCGATCACGAACAGGCCGCCCAGGATGACGGTGACGATCAGGATTATTCGCAGTGCACGCATGCGCGGTGTTCCCCCACCTCGAACGGATCCGGGCGACCGAGTGGTCCTCCCTAGCGAACCTAACCCCGCAGGGCCCCGCGACGGGGCCCTGCGAAGTGGTTGTAGATCACCTGTGACGAACAGCCACTGGACCAGGCCCCGGGGCCTGTCCGGCGGATCACGCCGGACAGGCCCTAGCCGAGGGCGCGGCCCAGCAGGTAGACCGCCGGGGCCGCGGCGGCCAGCGGCAGGGCCACGCCCGCGGTGAAGTGGACGAAGCGGGACGGGTAGTCGTAGCTGGCGACCCGGTGGCCGATCAGCGCGCAGACCCCGGCGCCGAGGCCGAGGAAGGCCCCCTTGCTGCCCAGGTCCGTCGTGCCGCCGACCGCGATACCGGCGCCCGCGGCGGCCAGCAGCGCCACCACCACGGAGGCCGCGGTGGGCAGCGGCAGGGCGCGGGCGAGGATCGCGACGGCGACCGCGGCGGCGCCCACCGTGACGGCGTCCGGCTCGGCCGCGAGGTGCCCGGTGGCGATGATCGCGAGCGCCGCCGAGGCGACGGTCGCCATCAGGCCGTACATCCGGGTGTCCGGGTCGGCATGACTGCGCAGTTGCAGGACGAGGGTGAGCAGGACCCACACGCCGAGGGTGCCGAGGATCGCGGCGGGCGCGTTCTCCCGGCCCGCCGCGAGGAGCGCGACGTCCGCGGTGACCGCGCCGAGGAACGCCAGCGCGATGCCCTGGCGGGCCGGCCACATCCCGTTCAGCCGGAACCAGCCCGCCGCGGTGACGGCCTGGAGGAGGACGAGGGGGACGACGAGGGCGTACTGCCCGATCGCCGCCGTCCCGGAGAGCAGCAGCCCGAGCACCGCGGTGAGCGCGGCGGGCTGGATGCCGGGTTCGATGATCGGGGAGCGGCCCTCGGCACGGGCGCGCTGGGCGTCGGTGACGCGGGCGTTGCCGGTGACGGTCGGGGGGCCGTAGCCGGAGGCGGTCTCCGGGGTGACCGCACTGCCGGTGCCGGGCGCCTGCTGGGCGGGGGGCTGGTACGCGGGCGTCCACTCCGGTGCCGGAGTCGGTGCCGGCGCCTCCTGCGGCAGCGGCTGCCCGACCGTGCCGTACGTCTGCGGCTCGGGGTAGGCCTGGTAGCCCCGCGGCGGCAGGTACGTCGTGTCCGCCGCCGGCATCGGGGGCTGCACCTGGGTCTCCCAGGTCTGCCCCTCCCACTGCTGCGTGTGCTGCTGCCACTCGGGCTGCTGCGGCGGCTGTTGCTGCTGAGGCCGTTGCTGCGGCTGTTGCTGCTGAGGCCGTTGCTGCGGCTGTTGCTGCTGAGGCTGCGGATACGGGTCGTACCCCTCGTACTGACCCTCGTACCGGCCCTCGTACGGCTGGTCGCTCATCGTCTCGCTCACCCTCCTGCGAACGGCGGGAGCACCTCGACCGTGCCGCCCTCGGCCAGCCGTACCGTCTCATGTTCGCGCGTGCCCACGGGGTCACCGTCGATGAGGAAGGAGCATCGCCGCAGGACGCGGACGAGTTCGCCGGGGTGTCGCGCGCGGGCCGCGTCGAGCGCCTCGGCGAGCGTGCCCGCGTCGTACGGTTCCTCCGCGACGCCCGCCGCTGCCTTGGCGGCGGCCCAGTAACGCACCGTGCCCTGTGCCATCTCGTTCCTCAATCGGTGTTTTCCGTGAACACGGATCAGTCATCAGTGGTTTCTGTGAACACGGTCAGGCTAGCCCGCCGCCGCGACGGCCCATGCCCCGATACGGCCGAGCAGCCCGTCGTCAGCCGCGTGCTCGGCGTGGCCCATCCCGTGCTCGATCCACAGTTCGGCGTGGCCGCCGGAGGCGGCGGCGAGCATCCGCGGGTGGTCGACCGGGAAGTAGCCGTCCTGGTCGCCGTGGACGATCAGCAGCGGAGTGGGCGCGACGAGCGGGACCGACTCGACCGGGGAGGCCGGCACCGGGTCCCAGTCACGGTGGTGGATCCGGGTGCGCAGGCCGTAACGGCCGACCGCACGGCCCACCGGCCGGGTTACCAGCCAGTGCAGGCGACGCATAGGGGCCGTACCCCGGTAGTACCAACGGGCGGGTGCGCTCACCGAAACCACGGCGTCCGTACGCGCCTCGGTGCGCCCCTCGTGCTCCATCTCCGCGCCCCGGTCCGAGCCCCCGTCCGGGCCACGGTGCAGCGCCGCGTGCCGCAGCACCACCGAACCGCCCATCGAGAAGCCGACGGTGGCCACACGCGTGTGCCCGAGTTCGCGGGCCCAGGCCACCGCGGCGGCCAGATCGTGGACCTCGCGGTCACCGACCGTGGAGCTGCCGCCGGAGGCGCCGTGACCACGGAAGGAGAAGGTGACCACCGCCGCGTGCCGGGCGAGGACCGCCGCCGCGCGGCGCACGTGCGGACGTTCCAGATCGCCCGTGAAGCCGTGCGCGACGACAATGACCACATCGTTCAAGCCAGTGGCCGAGTCACCAGAAGGCCGCGTTCCAGGGTCGTACGCCGCATCGATCGTCACCCCGTCGACCGTGTGCAGAAACCTCCGCAAAGGGGTCTGCGGTGGCGTCTCAAGGGGTGGACGATCGGAAGATCCCGTCGCTTGACCTGCCGGACCTGAGCTCATGTGGGCTATTCTGCTGGGCAGAGGACTCGGGCAGCGTAGCCCCCGGGTCCTTTTGTGCTTTCTGAAGCGTTGTATACGAAGCGGGAAACCGCAGGTGTACGAAGCCTACGAACGCATAGAACGTGTGGCGGCCCCCAGTGGGCCGTCCGGCGACTCCCAGGGGCGCGGGAGCCGCACCGTAGGAAGCAGTGCCGCAAACGTCCTCGCAGGGACCGAGGAGGAACCAGACGTTATGGGCGAGCGAACCTTGCATGACCGTAGGACGACCCAGGCAGGTGGGGCGCGATGAGTTCTCTGCTGCTCCTGACCAATGCTCTTCAGCCGTCGACGGAGGTGCTTCCCGCTCTCGGCCTGCTCCTGCACAACGTGCGAGTGGCTCCGGCGGAAGGCCCCGCTCTCGTCGACACCCCCGGTGCCGACGTCATCCTGATCGACGGCAGGCGCGACCTCCCGCAGGTGCGCAGCCTGTGCCAGCTGCTGCGCTCGACCGGGCCCGGCTGTCCGCTGATCCTCGTCGTGACGGAGGGCGGTCTCGCGGCCGTCACCGCCGACTGGGGCATCGACGACGTGCTCCTGGACACCGCGGGACCGGCGGAGGTCGAGGCGCGGCTGCGGCTGGCCATGGGCCGCCAGCAGATCGTCAACGACGACTCCCCGATGGAGATCCGCAACGGCGACCTCTCGGTCGACGAGGCGACCTACAGCGCCAAGCTCAAGGGCCGGGTCCTCGACCTGACCTTCAAGGAGTTCGAGCTCCTCAAGTACCTCGCGCAGCACCCGGGCCGTGTCTTCACGCGCGCCCAGTTGCTCCAGGAGGTCTGGGGCTACGACTACTTCGGCGGTACGCGGACGGTCGACGTCCACGTACGACGGCTGCGCGCGAAGCTCGGACCCGAGCACGAGTCGCTGATCGGTACCGTCCGGAACGTCGGTTATCGATTCGTTACACCTGAGAAGGTGGACCGTGCCTCGGACGAGGCGAGGGCCAAGGCGGCCCAGCCAAAGCCGGAGGATGCGGACGAGACGGCGCACCTGGACGCCGTCGAGGCGGTCGAGGCGGCGTCGGAGGCGCAGTAGGCGGTGACGGAGGCGCAGCAAGCCTCCGTACGCCCTGCCCAGCGGCGGGTCCATCCGCGTAGACTCCGCGCGTGGCCAAGGTGACGAGGGACGATGTAGCGCGACTGGCGGGTACGTCCACCGCCGTTGTCAGCTATGTCATCAACAACGGACCGAGGCCGGTTGCCCCGGCCACGCGCGAGCGTGTTCTCGCCGCGATCAAGGAACTGGGGTACCGGCCCGACCGGGTCGCCCAGGCCATGGCGTCGCGGCGGACCGAGCTCATAGGCCTGATCGTGCCGGACGCGCGCCAGCCCTTCTTCGGGGAGATGGCGCATGCGGTCGAGCAGGCCGCCGCGGAGCGCGGGAAAATGGTGCTCGTCGGCAACTCCGACTACATCGCCGAGCGCGAGGTCCACTACCTGCGCGCCTTCCTCGGTATGCGCGTCTCCGGGCTGATCCTCGTCAGCCACGCGCTCAATGACAACGCTGCCGCGGAGATCGACGCGTGGGACGCCCGCGTGGTGCTGCTGCACGAGCGCCCCGAGGCCATCGACGACGTCGCCGTCGTCACGGACGACATCGGCGGCGCCCAGCTCGCCACCCGCCACCTCCTCGAACACGGCTACGAATACGTGGCCTGTCTCGGCGGCCTCGCGGAGACCCCGACCGTCGGCGACCCGGTCTCCGACCACGTCGAGGGCTGGCGGCGCGCGATGCAGGAGGCCGGGATTTCCACCGAAGGCCGCC
The DNA here is from genome assembly GCF_040634475.1 of Streptomyces sp. NPDC007095. Lineage (NCBI taxonomy): Bacteria > Bacillati > Actinomycetota > Actinomycetes > Kitasatosporales > Streptomycetaceae > Streptomyces > Streptomyces sp. NPDC007095. The sequence goes on along the minus strand of NZ_JBEYFS010000084.1, from coordinate 35,649 downwards.
TCTTCGAAGCGCCGTACAACCGCTACGACGCCTATCAGGTCGGCCTCCAGCTGCTCGGCGGTCCCGACCGCCCGCCCGCCATCTTCTGCTCCACCGACGACCAGGCGATCGGCGTGCTGCGCGCCGCGCGTGAACTGCGCATCGACGTTCCGGGGGAGCTGGCCGTGGCCGGTTTCGACGACGTCAAGGAAGCCGCGCTGACGGATCCGCCGATGACGACGATCGCCTCCGACCGGTCGGCGATGGCGCGGGCCGCGGTGGATCTCGTACTGGATGACGGGTTGCGGGTCGCGGGGTCGCGGCGCGAGCGGTTGAAGGTGTTTCCGTCCAGGTTGGTCGTCCGGCGGTCTTGCGGGTGCGAGTAGCTCCGCTGGTGGGGCGGGTTTTGCGGGTCGTTTTCAGAGTGCAGGCGAGTGGGGGCTGGTCGCGCCCACGCGGCGGAGCCGCTTATGTCACAGCCCCGCGCCCCTAAAAACAGGGGCGCGTCGGCCCCCGCGAGATCACGGGGGCCGACGCATCCAGGTGCTGAGCTAGAACAACAGGTTGTACTGGTTGAAGCCGCTGCCCAGGCCGATCCGTGAGCCGAAGAGGCTGCTGGAGGCCTTGTTGGTGCCGGGGTAGAGCCAGAGCTTGCCGGCGGAGTCGCGGGTGATGACGTCGGCGATGCCGTCGCCCGTGACGTCACCGTTGGAGACGTACGAGGTGAAGTTGAAGCCCGTACGCGCCTGGATCCGCGCCGCGAACGGGGTCTTCTCGACCTGCGTGCCCCGGTAGAGGTACAGGACGCCGGAGCTGTTGCGGACCAGCAGGTCGGCCCTGCCGTCGCCGGACAGGTCGCCGTGGCCGAAGATCTTCACGTTCTTCCAGGCCTTGTCGACGACCTTGACCTTGCCGTAGAACTGGCCGTTGCCCTTGCCCGGGTAGAGGTAGACCGAGCCGTCGGCGTCCACCGCGACCAGGTCGGGGCGGGCGTCACCCGTCAGGTCGCCGGGGATGGCGTACGACTTGTAGCCGCCCCACACCGAGCTGATCTGCATCCAGTCGTACTCGCCGGAGCTGTGGTTCAGGTAGCTGCGGTAGAGCTTGCCGTCGCCCTTGTCACGCATGATCAGGTCCTGGTAGAAGTCCCGGTCCAGGTCGGCCTGGAGGACCCAGCTCGCGTTCTGCCAGCCGTTGCCCTGGTAGGCGCGGGTGGCGAGCGAGGTGCCCTTGCTGTCCTGCTGGAAGAGGCCGCCGGACGGCGTGCGCTCCAGCAGGTCGGCCTTGCCGTCGAAGGTCAGGTCCGCGTCGTCGATGCGCGGCTGGGCGGCCCAGGTGTACGAGGACACCTTGGTGAACACCGGGTAGGCGCCCTTCGCGGTGCAGCCCGCGACGCCCCACGAGACGATGCCGACGACCTTGCCGCCCACGATGACGGGACCGCCGGAGTCCCCGTTGCAGGGGCTCTTGGTGCCCTCGTCGGTGCCGGTCGCCGGGGTGCCCGCGCAGAACATCGCGCCCTCGACGAAGTCGTCCTCGCCGAGGACCGACTGCATCGCGGAGTTGCAGGTGGAGTCGGCGACCAGCGGCAGGGTCACCTTGCGCAGGTTCGCCGACAGGTCGGCGCCGTCGGCGCCGGAGGTCAGGCCCCAGCCGTAGACGGTGGCGGAGTTGCCGGCCTTGTAGGAGGCGCTGTCACCGGCGGCCACCAGCCGCTGCCACTGCTGGTCCAGCGGGCGGTCGAGCGTGAGGACCGCGATGTCGTTCTGGACGGTCGTGGAGTTGTAGCGCGGGTGGTTCCACTGCCGGTAGACGCCCGCGACCGTGCCGCTGGTGTCGTCCAGCAGTCCGGTGGCGCCGGCCAGCACCGCGCCGTTCTTCACCCAGTTCAGGCCCGCGACGCAGTGGGCCGCCGTCAGGACCTTGTTCGGGGCGACGAGGGTGCCGCCGCAGAAGTAGCCGACGCCGGCCGTGCTGTCGTAGTAGGAGAGCTGGACCATCCACGGCGCGGAGGAGATCGTCGTCTCGGTGCCGCCGATGATGAAGGGTGTCTTCTTGGGGGTCGTGTCCGGGGTCGCCCGGTCCTTGACGGCCGCGGCGACCCGGCCGCGCAGCTCCTTGTCGGAGACGGCCGGCTTCGCGGGCTGGGACTGGTTCACCTCCGGCAGCGAGGGTCCGTCCGCCGCGGTGGCGGGATGCGCCGCGAAGGCGCCGGCACAGGTCAGCGCCAGCGCGAGAGCGGCCGTGGGCAACGCCGTGGCGGGGCGTCTCCAGCGGTCGCGCAGGGCACGTATCACTCAGGGCTCCTGATGTGGGTGCGTGTGGTGTCCATGACGTAAGAGGCCCGAGAAGGGCGTACGACGCACCGGCCCGATCGACGGCAGCGGTCGCCGGCCATGGCCGACAACCGCCTGCATCGATTCAGGCACACCGCGGAGCCCCCCTCCGGCGCGGAGATCGTAGGACTCATCCGCCCCAGAACACATGTCCTACACAGCAGACAGACAAGTATTCGTCCGTCGCCTTCCGTGACATCACCCCCACGCAACCCGCTGTTTCCCGGGTTTCAGCGGGCTCGGGCGTCTTTATATCGGGCATACGAGGTTCTGTCGGGCTTCTCAGCGGCCACTCAGGGAGCTCTCATGATCGGGGGACAAGCTTTTTCCATGACCGAGAGCTTCCGCCGCAGCGGCGAGTACCCCCAGGGCGACGACCACCGGGCGACCGACCCCATGCGGGCGGCGTACCCCCAGCAGCAGCCCGTCTCCTCCTCTCCCGTGAACCCCGAGTGGCCCCCGCCGCCGGCGTACGAGCCGATCGCTCCGGTCACCGTCGAGCCGGGTACCACCGTGTGGCCGGGCTCCGGTCAGGGTGGCGACGGCGGTCACGGCGGAGGCGGCGCCTACGCCGGCTACCCCGAGCCGGACGCCGTCTCCTCCACGGCGGTACTCCAGGCGCAGCCGGTCCCGGCCGCCCCGGCCCCCGCTCCGAAGAAGCGCGCGAAGGGCACGATCGCCCTGCTCGCCGCCGTGGCGATAGTCGCGGCCGCCATCGGAGGCGGTACCGCGTACGGCATACAGGAGCTGACCGGCAAGGACACCGCGTCGAGCAGCGTCAGCACCACCGTGGTACCCGCCGCCAAGAAGGGCACCGTCGCCGGTGTCGCCCAGGCGGTCAGCCCGAGTATCGTCGAGATCAGCGCGACCTCGAACGCGGGTTCGTCCACCGGCTCGGGCGTGATCATCTCGTCCAGCGGCGAGATCGTCACCAACAACCACGTCATATCGGGCGCCTCCGAGATCAAGGTGCGGCTGAGCAGCGGCAAGTCGTACACCGCGAAAGCGGTCGGCACCGACAGCAAGAAGGACCTCGCGCTCATCAAGCTCGAGAACGCGCCCTCCGGCCTGAAGGTCGCCACGCTCGGCAACTCCGACGGCGTCCAGGTCGGCGACGACGTCGTCGCGATCGGCTCCCCCGAGGGGCTGACCGGCACCGTCACCAGCGGCATCGTCTCGGCGCTCAACCGTGACGTCACCGTCTCCACGGACGAGAGCCAGGGCCAGCAACAGCAGCAGGGCGGCGGCAGCGGCCAGTGGCCGTTCTCCTTCGGCGGCCAGCAGTTCAACGGCGACACCGGTTCCTCGACGACCACGTACAAGGCCATCCAGACCGACGCGTCCTTGAACCCCGGCAACTCCGGCGGCGCCCTCATCGACATGAACGGCAACATCGTCGGCATCAACTCCGCGATGTACTCGGCCGCCGACTCCTCGTCCAGCTCGTCGAGCGCGGGCAGCGTCGGCCTCGGTTTCGCCATCCCGATCAACACCGTCAAGTCGGACCTCGCCAGCCTGCGGGCCGGCGGTTCCGACAGCTGAGTCCTTCTCGGCCAAGTCCTTCTCGGAGGTTGAAATGATCACTCGCGTCTCCCACAGCATCGAAGGCACCGACCCCGCCGGCCTCGACCTGGCCCTCTCCGTCGCCCGTGAACTGCACCGGCCGGTGCCCCGGGCTCCGGAAGTGACGGTCCCGCAGCCGCAGATGATGGGCCTGCACACCTCCGCCGATCACCCGCACCGCCGCAAGGTCCCGCTGAGCCGCCTGAGCCGCCTGAGCCAGCTGAGCACGCTGGGGGCCTGAGCGACGAGCGCTCGGCGTTGCCTGAGCGGGCCGAGGAGGCCGAGCAGGCTGTGAGCGGGCCGAGGAGGAACGAGCAGGCTGTGAGCGGGCCGAGCAGGCCTGACCTGACGAACTGATCCCGGCTGATCCCGGCTGATCCCGGCTGATCCCGTCCGATCCCGGCCGATCTCCTCCGATCCCAGCCGATCCCGACCGATCCCCGCCGATCCCCGCCGATCCCCGCTGATCCTTTCTGCCCCGGCCGGAACGTGCGAGGCTGAAAGCGTCCGGCCCCGTCCCACCGCACCCCTAGGAACCCACGCCCATGAGCCCCGCCGAAGGCGACCGTGAAACCCAGCGCATCCTGATCGTCGACGACGAGCCGGCCGTGCGCGAAGCACTTCAGCGCAGCCTCGCCTTCGAGGGATACGACACCCAGGTCGCGGTCGACGGAGCGGACGCGCTGGAGAAGGCGACCGCGTACCAGCCCGACCTGGTCGTCCTGGACATCCAGATGCCCCGGATGGACGGCCTGACGGCCGCCCGCCGGATGCGCGGGGCGGGCATGACGACCCCCATCCTGATGCTGACGGCCCGAGACACCGTGGGCGACCGTGTGACCGGCCTCGACGCGGGTGCGGACGACTACCTGGTCAAGCCGTTCGAGCTGGACGAGCTGTTCGCCCGGGTCCGGGCACTGCTGCGACGCAGTTCCTACGCGACCGCGACGGTCGGCACCCCGGACGACGACGCGCTGACCTTCGGCGACCTGCGGATGGACCTCGCGACGCGCGAGGTCACGCGCGGGGGCCGGGCGGTCGAACTGACCCGCACCGAGTTCACCCTGCTGGAGATGTTCCTGGCCCACCCGCGCCAGGTCCTCACCCGCGAGCAGATCCTCAAGGCGGTCTGGGGCTTCGACTTCGAGCCCTCCTCCAACTCCCTCGACGTCTACGTCATGTACCTGCGCCGCAAGACCGAGGCGGGCGGCGAGCCGCGCCTCGTGCACACGGTGCGGGGCGTGGGGTACGTCCTGCGGTCGGGCGGCGCGGAGTGATGAAGGTACTGCGCCGGTTCAAATCCCTGCCGATCCGCTCCCGGCTGGCCATGCTGGTCGCGGCGGCGGTGGCGTTCGGGGTGGCGGCGGTTTCGGTGACCTGTTGGTTCATAGTGCGGGGAAAGTTGTACGACGAGATCGACAACACCCTCAATGCACAGAAGGCACCCGTTACCTACGGATCGTTCCAGCGCGCCATAAAGAACTGCGGCCAGGACCCGAAGAGCGGCAGCGACGGCCCCCGCGGGCGGTCCGAGTACTACTCCCAGGTGGTCCAGGCAAACGGAACCGTCTGCGCGTTCGACGGCTCCGCAGGCACGGTGAAGGTCACCGACAGCGACAAGGACGAGGCCAAGAGCCCTAGCTGGGACGCCACCAGAATCCGCACCGGAACCGACAGCGAAGGCAACGACGTACGGGTGATCACCATGCCACTCGTCGTCGCCGGCCAGGTTCCGGGCAGCAGTCCGGTCCTGGTCCAGGACGCGTCCTTCCTCGTGGCCATCCCCCTGAAGGGCACCCAGGCCACCCTCAACGACCTCGCCCTCGTCCTCCTCCTCGTCTCGGGCATCGGAGTCGTCGGCGCCGGAGCCGCCGGCCTGGCGGTCGCCCGCGCGGGTCTGCGCCCGGTCGACAAGCTCACCGAGGCCGTGGAGCACGTGGCGCGCACGGAGGACCTCTCCATCCGTATCCCCGTCGAGGACGACAGCGAGGACGAGGTCGCCCGCCTCTCCCGCTCCTTCAACTCGATGACGTCCGCCCTCGCCAACTCCCGCGAGCTGCAACAGCAGCTGATCGCCGACGCGGGCCACGAGCTCCGTACGCCGCTCACGTCGCTGCGTACGAACATAGAACTCCTCACCCGCAGCGAGGAGACGGGCCGCCCGATCCCCCCGGCGGACCGCAAGGCGCTGCTGTCGTCGGTGAAGGCGCAGATGGCGGAGCTGGCGGCGTTGATCGGCGACCTGCAGACGCTGTCGCGTTCGGACGCGGGCCAGTCGGGCGACCGCATCCAGGTGGTCGACCTCCAGGAAACGGTCGAGGCGGCCCTCCATCGCGCCCGCCTGCGCGGCCCCGAGCTGACGATCACGGCGGACCTCCAGCCCTGGTTCGTACGGGCGGAGCCGTCCGCGCTGGAGCGGGCGATCGTGAACATCCTCGACAACGCGGTGAAGTTCAGCCCCGAGGGCGAGGCCATCGACGTCATCCTCAAGGCCGGCGAACTGACCGTCCGCGACCACGGCCCCGGCATCCCCTCCGAGGAACTCCCGCACGTCTTCGACCGCTTCTGGCGCTCCCCGTCCGCCCGCGCGCTGCCGGGCTCGGGCCTGGGCCTGTCGATCGTGGCCAGGACCGTGCAGCAGTCCGGCGGCGAGGTGTCCCTGCAACCGGCACAGGGCGGCGGAACGGTGGCGACGCTACGACTGCCGGGCGCGCCCACACCGCCTCCCGAGCTGGGTCAGGACGGGGCCGAGGATCGGTAGAAGCCGAGCATTCCCGGTGCATCAATATCGATGGCGAGGAATCCTGGCGGGTAGTCGTCCTCCCGGCCCGTCAGGATGATGGACATGCCGCCGGTCTCCAGATGCGGCGTCGCGACGTAGATGGCATGGCAGGTATCCGCGCCACCCCATCCATCGCGAACCATCCCTCCAACCAGAGTGGCCGCCGTCTGGCCCAGCGGGTCGACGAGGACTCCCGGCAGCGCGAGCAGCTTGCTCACGGCTCCTTCGTCAGCCTCTTCCGCTCACACAAGGCACAGGGCTGGGACGTGGAGCCAGTCGCCAGGCGTGTGCGCAACGTTGTCCACCAAGCGGTGCAGCGCAACGTGCCCCTGGGTGAGTGCCGTAGCCGCGCTGGTGTCGAGGATGATCACGCAGCGTGCCCTCGGAGGGCGTGGGCCTTCTCCGCCGCCATTGTGTACACATTGGCCAGCACGTCCGGCCCGTTGTCGAACTCCTCGTCGGTAAGCCTGCAGCCCATGCGCTCCCGCAGGACTCTGCGCGTGGCCGCCACACGTTCGGCGATCTGCTCAGCGGTCGGCCGCTCGGCCGCGAGTTGCTCAAGGGTCACACCGCGGTCCTTGGCAACCTGAGCCAGGTGGTCGCGGACTTCCTTGGTCACCTGGATGGTCGTGCGCTCCGCCATGGAATCACCATAGCCTCACCATTATCGACCGACAGCCCGTCTCATTCGAACGAAACGCCGACGAACACGTCTCCGTTTCTGACCGCCCCCACGAAAGGCGCCCACGCCCCGGCTCCGAGCACCAGCACGTGGCCCTGCGGGGCTTTACTGTCACGGACGGGCACGAGACCGGGGTAGCCGTCGGCGACCTCGACGCAGTTGTTGTCTCCCCCGTCGCTGTAGCTCGACTTGCGCCATGCAGCGCTGCTGAGATCGGGGGTGTGCTTCATGACCGGTGCTCCTCCAGAACGCCCCTGATGAACGTAAGTGAGTCCGACGGGGGCAGCGCCATGTCTCGAAGCCGATCGTAGGACAAGCGGTGCCGCAGGACATCCTCCGGATCGTCGACCAACTCCCCACCACCGTTGCCTTCTTTGTAGGCAACGGCGCTTCCGTCCTTCTGCCAGAGCACGGTCAGTGATCCCTCTACGAGGTAGTGGACCCCTGCGGCGAACGGGAGCACCTGGAGGACGACGTTGCGCCACATCGCAACAGCCTCGATATGAAGCAGCTGGTCGTCCCAGGTCTTCGCGGTGGCCGAGGGGCGCCGGAACGCGTACTCGTCGATGATGAAGCGGACATGGGGCGCCGGGTCCCGGCGCAGCAGCAGTTGCCGCCCCAGGCGCGCGGCCACCTGCTCCTCGACTGCCTCATCGGACTCGGCCGTTGCCTGGGGCCCGGACAACACCTCACGCGCGAACTCCTCGGTCTGCAGCAGTCCGGGCACGCCAAGCGTGAACTTGTCCATGGTCAGCGCCGCCGCCTCCAGCCGCATGAACTCCTTGTACTTGTCCTTGAAGGCGTCGTGCCGCGCTACCTTCCACAGCTGAACCAGCAGGTCACCGGACCCGTAGTAGCCGTCAAGGTCCTCCATGACCGCCATCTTGGAGAGCCGCTTGCCCGCTTCCAGGCGGCTCAGATAGCTCTTGTCGTAAGCGGTCTCGCCAGCCAGTTGGCCCAGCGATTTCCCCGCCTTCTCCCGCAGATACCGAAGCGTCCGCCCCAGTGCGGCGAGCCCCGGCTGCCCTTCCCCGTCAACCTGTTCGTCCATGTCACCCCTCACCGTTGCCAGGGCGCCGGACAACGCCCACCCTCTTCCGCAGCGTACGGGCAAGCAGTGACGATCGATACACGAACGGTAATCACCGCTCGTCAGGACCACACCCACAACAAACCCCCGCAGCCGATAGCAGGTCGGCCCGGGGGCGTGGCCGACGCTGAAAAGGAGCGCCGACATGGCCGAACGTATCGCGGGATTCTGCGAGTTACTACTGCTCGCACTCGTGCACGCATTGCTTCCCGCCCGAGGCCGCCACCGGGCAGCTCCGGCCCAACTGCCGGACGCGGGCAGGCCTCCGGCACCCTCCACCCCCGTACGCCACCCCGTCGACGTATGGCCCTTCGAGCGGGACACCCACCTCGTACGCCCGTATCTCCTCACGGCGGAAGAGCGCCGCGCGCGGCGATCGCAGCGGCAGCGCCGACGTGCCCTCTGGCTGGCCGTGCACGGAATCGATGTCGGTCCACGCCACATCCACGGAGTGGAGGTGTCTGCGTGACGAACGCCGCCGGAACGCCCGAACGGCTGCGGCTGCTGCCGTGGGCGACCCCTGAAGGCAAGCCCTGCTACCTGAGCACCGACAGCGACGGCAGCCGTCTCTCCCTGCTCGCCGACGACATCGAAGCGGCCCAGCTGGACTCCGGCGAGCAGGTACTGGCCGGAGCCAGGGCCTTACTCGCCGACCCCAAGGCCGGTGAGCGCGCGGTGCGCTTCGCGCTCACCAGGGCGACGGAGTCGCTCGCCGATGTGCTGCGTGTCGCGGTCAGCCGAGGCGCACGCATCCTCGGAGACGAACGGTGACCGTGACAACAGCTGGACGACCTCGTTCAAAGGCGGCTTCATCAAGTCGACGAACCGTCGGACCAGGCGGAGGGTTCGGTCCGGAAGGTGTCGTCATTGAGGGGCACATGAGTGAACAGCACCGCGCGCCCCGTCCCTCACCGGACGGGGGCGCGTTCGCGTTGCTGCACCGCGGCAACCTTTGCTTCCCCGGTGGCGACTGTGTCGTGACGGACCCCCTCCACAGCACTCGAACGAGACCACCACGTGACTGAGATCCGCAAGGCGCGCCACCGCAGACGCAGAACCGCCCTCGTCGTCGGTGTGCCGCTGGCCCTGGCCGCCGCCGGAGCGATGGCGTACGGCACGGTGTTCGGACTCTTCGGCGACGACGCCCAGCCGAAGGCGGCGGCCGCGACCAACACCCCGGCCTGGGCCACCGAGGCCGCCGACGGTTTCGCCTCCGTCCACGCCATGGGGCAGAACGGGACCTACGGCGGGCGCGACGGCAGGACCGTCACCGTGAAGACCCTCGCCGACCTGGAGAAGTACGCGACCTCGGCCGACCCGTACGTCATCGTCGTCGCCGCGACGATCACGATGGACCCGGTCGGCAAGGAGATCAAGGTCGCCAGCGACAAGACGATCATCGGCTCCGGCACCGCCGGGCAGATCGTCGGCGGCGGCTTCTTCCTCGGTCAGGGCGTGCACAACGTCATCATCCGGAACCTGACCATCCGCGACGCGTACCAGGGCATCTGGAACGACAAGGAGCACGACTTCGACGGCATCCAGATGGACGGCGCCCACCATGTGTGGATCGACCACGACGACATCCGGCACATGGCCGACGGGCTCATCGACAGCCGCAAGGACACCACGTACCTGACGGTCTCGTACAACAGGCTGAGCAACGAGAACAAGGCCTTCGGCATCGGCTGGACCGCCAACACCACGGCGGACATCACGATCCACCACAACTGGATCCGCGAGACCGAGCAGCGCAACCCGTCCACGGACAATGTCGCCCACGCCCACCTCTACAACAACTACCTGGAGGACGACGCGGGCACCGCCATCACGTCCTCGTACGGCAACTACGCGCGCGGCAGGACCAACATGGTCCTGGAGAACAGCTACTTCCAGGGCATGAACAACCCCGTCATCCGGGACAGCACCGCGACCCTCGTGCAGCGCGGCAACGTCTTCTCCGGCACCACCGGCCGCAACGAGAGCGGCGGCAGCGGTACGCCTTTCGACCCGAAGACGTACTACAAGTACACGCTGGACAAGGCCGCCGACGTGCCGGCGCTCCTCAAGTCCCAGTCCGGGCCGCGGACTTCGCTCGGCAACACTGCCACGCCGACCAGCAGTACCCCGACCGTCACCGGCAAGGTCCTCACCGTCGCGCAGGACGGCTCCGGGCAGTACAGGACCGTGCAGGCCGCCGTCGACGCCGTACCCGCGAACAACACCGCGCGCGTCACGATCTCCGTCGAGCCGGGCACGTACCGCGAGACGGTGAAGGTCCCCTCGAACAAACCGCACATCACCCTCCAGGGCTCGGGCGGCAGCCGCAAGGACACGGTGATCACCTTCGGCAACGCGGCCGGTACGAAGAAGGCCGACGGCTCCACGTACGGGACCACCGGCAGCGCCACCGTCGCCGTCGAGGGCGACGACTTCCAGGCCCGCAACCTCACCATCGCGAACGACTTCGACGAGGCGAAGAACCAGAGCGTGCTCGGGCACCAGGCCGTGGCCCTGCGCACCGGTGCCGACAAGGTCGTGCTCGACGGTGTCATCGTCAGCGGCGACCAGGACACCCTGGAGATGGAGACCCCCGGCTCGGACAAGCCCGGCCGGGTCTACATCACCAACTCCTACATCACCGGCAACGTCGACTTCGTCTTCGGCCGCGCCACCGCCGTGATCAACAAGTCGGTCATCAACCTGAAGAAGCGCTGGGACGGTTCGTCCGCCGGTTTCGTCACCGCGCCCAGCACGCAGGCGAACCGCAAGGGCTTCCTGATCACCCACTCCACGGTGACCGGCGATGTCGCCGCGGGCTCCTTCTCCCTCGGCCGCAACTGGCACGCGGGCGGCGACGCCGCCCTCAGGCCGCAGACGACCGTCCGTAACTCCACGCTCAGCGCCGCGATCCGGTCGAACCCGTGGTCCGACATGGGCGGCTTCTCCTGGAAGAACGACCGCTTCGCCGAGTACAAGAACAGCGGCGCCGGCGCGGGCGCCGCGAGCGGTGAGCGACCGCAGCTGACGGACGCGCAGGCCGCGGGCCAGTCGATCGCCGACTGGCTCGGTGACTGGACGCCCACCGCCTCCTGACGTCCACCGGGAACCTTGTGACGTCCCTCGCTGCTTCTTGACGTCCATCGCTGTTTCCTGACTCCCCGGGAGGCCGGGGGGCCTCCTGGGGAAGGCCGGGTCCTCCCGGCCGGGGAGGCTGGGCGCGGACACCGCCCAGCCTCCCCACACCCCTCTCCAAGCCCTCCCACAGCACCCCGTTACACGTTGGGGGGATGGCGCGGAAGATCCTGCTGGCCGATGACGACGAGGCCGTACGTGAGGGGCTCGACCGGCTGCTCAGGTTCGAGGGCTACGAGACCGTCCTCACCGGGGACGGCCGCGATGCCCTCGAACTGGTGGCCGGGGTGGACGAGCGGCCCGACCTGGTGCTGATGGACGTCACCATGCCCGGCCTCGACGGGCTGGCCGCGACGCGCCGGATCAGAGCCTCCGGGTCCACCGTCCCCATCCTCATGATCACCGGCCGGGACGCGGTCGGCGACCGTATCGTCGCCCTCGACAACGGCGCCGACGACTACCTCATGAAGCCGTTCGCCGCCGAGGAACTCCTCGCCCGGGTCAGGGCCCTGCTGCGCCGCAGTCCGCAGCCGAAACAGTGCGCTCCCCGTCTCGACGACCGGCTTGCCTTCGCGGACCTCGCCATGGACCGGCCCACCCGCACCGTCACCCGCTCCGACCGCCTCCTCGACCTGACCAGGACCGAGTACGCCCTGCTGGAGTATCTGCTCCGGCATCCCGCCAAGGTCCTCAGCCGCGCCCAGATCCTCAAGGAGGTCTGGGGCTTCGACTTCGAGCCGACGTCGAACACGCTGGATGTGTACGTGATGTACCTGCGCCGGAAACTGGAGAGCCGCGGCGAACCGCGGCTCATCCAGACCGTGCGGGGGCTCGGCTACACGCTCCGCGCCGCCAAGTAGTCGAGTTCCGGTGTCGCGAGCCGGGCGTACGCCCCGCCCCACGCCATCAGCTCGTCGTGCGTGCCCGCCTCCACCAGCCGGGCGCCGTCCACCACCAGGATCCGGTCGGCGTCGGGGGCGAGGCTCAGATCGTGCGTGATCATGATGGTCGTACGGCCCGCCATCAGCCGCCTCAGCGGCTGCACCACCCGGCGTGCGGCGATCGAGTCGAGCCCGGCGGTCGGCTCGTCGAGGACCAGGACGGGCGCGGCGCGCAGCATCGCGCGGGCGATCGCGATCCGCTGGAGCTGGCCGCCGGACAGGGTGGCCGTGCCGGGCGCGATCTCGGTGTCGTACCCGTCGGGCAGCGCGCTGATGAAGTCGTGCGCGACCGCGTCCGTCGCCGCCCGCTCGATGTCCGCCTGGGACGCGCCCGGCCTGCCGCACTCGATGTTCTCGCGGATCGTGCCGTGCAGGATCAGCGTCTCCTGGGGCAGCAGCGCCACGTTCTCGCGCAGGAACTCCAGGGACACGTCGGGCAGCGGGACGCCGTCCAGGCAGACCACGCCGGCCGTGGGGTCGTAGAAGCGGGTGAGGAGTTTGGAGAGCGTCGACTTTCCGGCGCCGCTCGGGCCGGTGACGATGACGAGTTCGCCGGGGCCCGCGGTGAAAGTCACGTCGTGCAGGGACTCGCGCTCGGCGCCGGGGTAGCGGAACGACGCGCCGTGGAAGCTGACCCAGCCGTGCACGGGCCAGTCCCGGACGGGCTCGGCGGGTTCGGTGACGGCGGGTTCGGTGTCCAGGATCTCCTGGATGCGTTCCGCGCCTGCGGTGGCGGCGGTGAGGGTGAGGCCGAGCTGCCCCAGATTGCGGATCGGCGGGTACAGGTAGCCGAGGAACGCGGCGAAGGCGAGCAACTGGCCCAGCGACATGCGCCCCTGCGAGATCTCCCAGGCACCGAGGCCGATCACCGCGAGCACGCACAGCGTCTCGACGACCTCGACGAACTGCTCGTACATCTCGCTCGCCCGTGCCCCGCGCACCGACGCCCGCATCCAGGCACGCGCCTCGCGGTCGAGCCGCTTCTCCTCGGCGCGGCGGCGGTTGTACGCCTGGGTCAGCACCACGTTGCCGAGGGACTCCTCGACGACCGAGGTGATCGCGCCGTCGGCGGCCCGCTCCTCCTGGGAGGCGGTCTTGATGCGGCCGGCGAACCGGCGGGCGGCGACGAGGAAGAGAGGGGCGAGGAGGAAGGTGACAAGGGCGAGATCCCAGCGCAGCCAGAGCGCGGCGGTCGCGTAGAAGACGGCGGAGAAGGCGGCGGAGACCGTCCCGACGACACCCGACACGACCATCTGCTCGATGGCCTCGACATCACCGGTGAGCCGTTCGACCAGGTCGCCCTGGCGGTGCTTCTGGAAGAAGTCGGGTGGCAGGTCCTGGACGTGGCGGAAGACACTCGCGCGCAGGCGCAGGACGAATCTCTCCGCGATCCACACGGCGAGCGAGTTGCCGAGGTAGCCGACGATCGCGCCGATCACGGCGACGCCCAGCCAGGCTCCGGCCGGCTCCCAGAACGCGGAGAGCGAACCGGCCTTCAGGGCGTGGTCCGTGAGTTGTGCGAAGAGCAGGATCGAGGCCGTCTCGGCGAGCGCGGCCACGACCACGCAGCCGATGATCAGCAGTAGCCATTTGCGGTCGCCGCGCGTCAGCGGCCAGAAGCGTGCGAATGCCTCCCGTACTTCCCGCATATCAAATCAACTTCCCTTTCCTGTCCGGAACATGGCCGAGGCGGGGCCACCGGAAACCGATAATTCCCGGGGACCCCGCCTCGCGCGGGCTGCTACTGGCCCTGACGGCTGACCGGGCGCTTCTTCGGAGCGACGGCCTTCTTCGCCACCGGGGCCGGCTTGGCAGGCCGGCGCTTCGCGACCGGGGCGGCCTTGTGGTGCTTCTTGACGGGGGCGATCTTGTGGAAGCTCATGGGTTTCCCTCTCGTAGCTGTGACTGATCCGCTGGTCGCGGGGGGATCTGTTGATCGGGGGTGGATCTTGCTTACTTGTTGCCGACAGGACGGCGCCCGGGCTTCTGCGCCACCGGGGCCGGCTTGGCGGGCCGGCGCTTCGCGGGCTTCTTCGGGGCCGGAGCGGGCTTGTGGTGCTTCTTGACCGGGGCGATCCCGTGGAAGCTCATGGGTGTCTCCTTGTTCCCTGCGGGTGAATTCCCTTTGCCGTTTGCGCTGTTCGCTTTCGGCATGGAAAACACTACGGGACCCCGGACCCTTAAATCGCCAATTCGGATAAGACCTCAATGAATTACGGCTGAAACAAATTCTCAGGTGGGCCGTGGAACCAATCCACTACTCACACAGAATTTAGGTCGAAAAAAAGCGGGGCCGATACGCATCCGCGTACCGGCCCCGCCTGTTCCGTAAGGGACTACCGCACTACCGTGATCCGGTCCGCCGTCGGCACCGGGCACGGCGCCGTGGCCGAGGAGTTGGCCGTCAGGTAGGACTCGAAGGCCGCCAGGTCGTCGCCGCCGACCAGGACGTCTCCGCCCTTGCCGAGCTCGGCGAAGCCGTCGCCACCGCCCGCGAGGAAGGTGGGGGTCTGGAGCTGCTGCCGCTGGAGCGCGCTCAAGCATGTGCTGGTGAGCGGGAGGAAGTGCCGGTGGCAGGTGTCGTGCCATGCGCCGGGAGGGAACTGGCGTGCCTGTGTCGAATGCGTGACCTTTGCGGGTGGTGCTCGTTGGATGCGGTGACAGGGATCTGCAGGGTGACAGGGATCTGCAGGGTGGGGCAGGGCGGGGGTGGAGTGGTGGGCGGGCTGAGGGAAGTGGCGCAGCCGTTCGTCGCGTCCGGCCCGACCGGTGCGGCCATCCGTACCCGGCTCAAGCACCTGACGCCCGAGGACGAGCAGGTGCTGCGACTGGTCGGCGCGCGCCTGGGCGCGCTAGCCTCGAAGGATCTTGCGGCGCGCTGCCGGGACGGCCTGGAACACTCCGCCGACACCTGGGCGGCCCGCAAGCGCGAGCTGACTGCGGTCTCCTCGTCACGCTGGGCAGGTAGCATCACCAAGGCGTCGCACGACCAGTGGGCGCTGGCCCGCCGCTGTCAGCTCGCCCACGTCCAGAGCCTGGAAGCGGGCATCAAAACCGTCGTGCACCGGCTGTCCCTGCCCCTCGGGCAGAAGGGCTCCAAAAAGGCGCCCGGGGGGTACCGGTCGAGGCAGGAGTGGCACGCCAAGGCCCGTCGCCTGCACGTGCTGGAAGACCGGCTGGCCGTAGAGCGGGCCGACCGCGAAGCCGGGCTCGTGCACGTCGCACGCGGCGGGAAACGGCTGGCCCGCACCCGGCACCACCTGGATGCCGCCCAGCTCACCGAGGCCGAGTGGCGTGAACTCTGGGAGGCCGAGCGCTGGTTCCTCGCCGCCGACGGTGAGTCCGGGAAGCGGTACGGCAACGAGACGATCCGCGTCAGCCCCGGGGGCGAGGTGAGTATCAAACTCCCCGCACCGCTCGCGCATCTGGCGAACGCCAGGCGCGGCCGGTACGTCCTCGCCTTCCGCATCACGTTCCCACACCGGGGCACCGAGTGGGCCGACCGGATTGAGGCCAACCGGGCCGTCGCCTACCGCGTTCATCTGGACGTGGGCCGGGACTGCTGGTAGCTGACCGCCTCCTGGCAGATCCCGCCCACCCCGGCCATCCCCATCCGTGCCGCGCTCGCCGACGGCGTGATCGGCGTGGACATGAACGCCGACCACCTCGCCGCCTGGCGCCTGGACGTCCACGGCAACCCCATCGGTGCCCCGCGCCGTTTCGTCTACGACCTGACCGGCTCGCGAGAGCACCGTGACGCCCAGGTCCGCCACGCCCTCACCCGGCTCCTGCACTGGGCCCAGGCCTGCGGGGTGAAGGCGATCGCCATCGAGGACCTGGACTTCACCGCGGACAAGACCCGGGAGAAACACGGCCGGAAGAAGCGGTTCCGGCAGGTCATCTCCGGCATGCCCACCGGCAGGCTCCGCACCCGGCTGACCTCGATGGCCGACCAGACGGGCATCGCCATCATCGCCGTGGACCCCGCCTACACCAGTCGCTGGGGCGCCCAGCACTGGCAGAAGCCTCTTACCAGCAGCAACCGTAAAACGACTCGTCATGACGCGGCAGCGGTGGCGATCGGAAGGCGCGCCCAGGGACATCCGATCCGGCGACGGACGGCACCGCCCCCGCACGACCAGAGCGATCGTGCGGGGCATCGGACCGTCCAGGCCCGACCGGAGGTCTCTGGGCGTGAGGGAACCCGCCCCCGCATTCCCGGACCACGGACACGATCCGTGCCGCCCGGACGCGGAGCGAACGCGGGGGACCAGAACGCCCAGCACCGTTCGGGGCGTTCGGCTGAGCACAGGTCCTGGCAACAGGACTCACCCGCTCAGTCCTTAGGATCGGTTACAGGCTGGTTGCCATCACCTCACCACCACCTGACGGAAGCCCCTCCGCACCCCGCCACGAGCCACATCGACTCCGCGCAACTCCTTGTCCGCAAAACACCGCGCCGTACCCTCGTATCCATGACCAGCGACGACACCGCGCCCCACGCCCTCACCCGCTCCATCGAGACCCACACCGCGCTCTCCCCGGCCCAGGCCGAGGATGTGCTCCGGCTGCTCGCGGAGGCCGCCCGGGCCGACGGGCAGCAGGCGGTATCCGAGCAGGGCCGGCTCCAGCTGAAGGGCGGCGCCCGCGAGGGCGTGCGCCATCTGCTGCTGACCCTCGGCGACGAGCTGATCGGGTACGCGCAGCTGGAGGACACCGACCCGGTGGAAGCCCCGGCCGCCGAACTGGTCGTGCACCCGGCGCACCGCGGCCACGGCCACGGCCGGGCCCTGGGCTCGGCCCTGCTCGCCGAGTCCGGCAAACGGCTGCGCGTGTGGGCGCACGGCGGTCACTCCGCAGCGCGGCATCTCGCCCAGGTCCTCGGCCTCACCCTCTTCCGCGAACTGCGCCAGCTGCGGCGGCCGTTGACCGACCTCGACCTGCCCGAACCGAAGCTCGCGGACGGCATGCACGTCCGCACCTTCGTGCCCGGCCAGGACGACGCGGCCTGGCTCGCCCTGAACGCCGAGGCCTTCGCCCACCACCCCGAGCAGGGCTCCCTCACCCAGCGCGACCTGGACGACCGCAAGGCGGAGGTGTGGTTCGACCCGTCCGGGTTCTTCCTCGCCTTCCGCGGCGACGAACTCGTCGGCTTCCACTGGACGAAGGTCCACGCCGAGGAGGGCCTCGGTGAGGTGTACGTCCTCGGAGTCCGCCCCGGCGCCCAGGGCGGCGGCCTCGGCAAGGCCCTCACCACGATCGGGCTCCGCCACCTCGCCCGGCAGGGTCTGCCGACCGCCATGCTCTACGTCGACGCCGACAACAAGGCGGCCGTGACCGTGTACGAGCGGCTCGGCTTCCGCACGCACGAGACGGACCTGATGTACCGAAGCGAGTCCTGACCGTCGGTCCGGTGTCCTTGGCGGTCCGGTGTCCCTGCCCGTCCGGTGTCCTTGTCGGTCCGGTGTCCTTGGCGGTCTGGTGTCCCTGCCCGTCCGGTGTCCCTGCCCGTCCGGTGTCCCTGCCCGTCCGGTGTCCCTGCCCGTCCGGTGTCCCTGCCCGTCCGGTGTCCTTGGCGGTCTGGTGTCCCTGCCCGTCCGGTGTCCCTGCCCGTCCGGTGTCCCTGCCCGTCCGGTGTCCCTGCCTGTCCGGTGTCCTTGGCGGTCTGGTGTCCCTGCCTGTCCGGTGTCCTTGGCGGTCCGCTGTCCCTGCCTGTCCGCGCCCGCGTCTTCGTGTCACCGGCGAGCGAAGACGGCGGGTCGCCACGTCCTCAGGGGTTCCACGCTGGACCACGCCCCGGCCAGCGCCGCCGTGACCAGGACCACCGCCCATGCCTGGTGCGCTCCGTCCCAGCGCGGGTCGGACGGAGCGGGGAAGAGCGTCCACCGGTGGGGGACCAGCAGGGGTGCCAGCACCGCCATGGCCAGTAGTCCGACGCACACCGCGCCTCCCGGCTCGGCCCGGTTGGTGAACCGCACCATGACCGCCGCGGCCGCCGTCGCGAGCAACGCCGTGGCGGCGGCCTCCAAGGTCACGGCGCCCACCGGCGGCCGAGCCTGCTCCGGTATGAGGAACAGCGCGGCCGTCCACCAGAGCACGGCCGACGGGGCGACGAGCGCCACCCGCAGGCCGACCCGCACGGGACGCCTCGTCGGCACCGACGCGGTGATGTGCCGGGCCGGATCGTCCAGCAGGAAGGCCAGGCCCAGAGCGAAGGTGAGCGCGGCGGCCCGCAGGAGGTTGAGGCCGGCTCCCGTGTCGAGCCGGAGGGAGAACAGCCGCGGCGTCCCGGCGAGCAGCAGCCCCAGTACGGCACCGGTCACCAGCGCCCTCCGGGGGAGGGTGCGCCAGAGGGGGCGGAGAAGGGCGCGGGCCACGGTGAACGGCCGCCCCCGGGGCGGAATGCCGCCCCCGGTAACCCCATTTCCCACCGCTCCCACCCTTCCCACCGTTCCCACCCTTTCGGCGCTCTCCGCACCCCCGGTGCTTCCGGCACTCTCCGCGCTTCCGGCCGTACCTGCGTCGTCGAGCACGGTCACTCCTCGCATGTCTTGACGTTCAGCGCGCCCGGGCCGGTCGGCGCCCGGACTCCCAGCAGCTCAGCCACCTGGGCCGTCGTCGCCGTGGGGGATGTGAGCTCCGCCCAGTGGGCCTTCACCTTCGGGATGACGCTGTAGCGGGGCTTGCGCAGCAACTTCTTGATCACCTCTGTCTGTGCGGCGTTCATGGAGACCGGGTTCGTGGGCGCGAGGGCGACCCCTCCGCCGTCGATGGAGTCGTCGATACGGAGATGGCGCAGCACGGTCAGCGGGTGGGACTCAGAGCCCAGCGCCAGCCACATGATGATCACCGCGCGGGCGTCGCACACTTCGCCGCTGGACGTCTCGTCCCCCGTCACCAGAACCGAGGCCACCCCCACGGCGAACTCCGGGATCCGGTTGCCGCCCCATCGTGTGGTGACAGTCACCGCCCCTGGTGCTTTGGCCGGGTCGAGTGCGGAGTCGCTCTCCAGGCCATAGCTGGCGTTCACCCGCTGCCGTACGGTCAGCCGCTCGGCCGCGGCCGGGCCGCCCGCGAGGGACTGGACGCGCTGGACCACCTCGGCCCAGTCGGCGGTCTGGCCGGTCCACTCGGGGTAGGCGCAGTACGTCGACCTTTCGTGCGTGACGCAGGTCTGCACCTTCTCCGGGGTGGCGGACGCCTTCGCGCGGGCCGCGATCAGCGCGGCCGAGTCACCCGGGGCCTGCCCCGCGATGCCCTGGGCCATCGCGGCGAGGGCGAGGACCGTGATCGCCTTGATCCTGGGCGTACGACCGCCGTTGATCAGCAGTGCGAGGCACAGCAGCAGCACGATGAGCCCCACCAGATACAGCACGTGCCAGGCGGCCGGGCGGCCCAGCAGGTCGGAGGGCAACGGGTGGGCGCCTTCCTCGGTGACCACCGGTGCCAGCCATCGCACCCAGTGCGTGCCCTGTGTGCTCGCGGACACGAGGGTCGTGATGACGTACATACCGATGATGAAGGGCGGGACGACGAACGCGAAGGGGATCGACCGTGCGACCAGGACGCCGAGGACACCGGCGAGGAGTATCGACAGCGGGCCCACGAGCAGTTCGGCGACCGAGCCGTGGCCGACCGCGCCGGGCTTCAGGGCCGCCCAGATGAACTCGAACCCCACGACCAGCGCGGTGAGGACCGCGAACGGCACGGCCGACAGGGCGTGGGCCAGCGAGCGCCGCCACGGCTCCATGACCAGCACGTCGAAGTGCTGGTCGGTGCCGTGCCGGCGGGAGCGGAGCACGGCGCGGTTGATGCTGACGAACAGCACGAGGGCGAGGAGCAGGGGGGCGCCCTGCGTGGAGCGGTCGACATCCTGGAGGGCGGGATAGTCGTCCATGCCCTCCCGGCCGTTGAACATCCCCCAGCCGGTGTAGGCGACGTACAGGAGGAGGAAGACGAGTACCGGGATCTGCATCAGCAGTTCGCGTGCCTCGAAGCGGGCGAGGGCGATGACGGCCCTCGTCCTGTTCGGGTGCAGGTCCCGGGCGGGCGGCTCCACCCCCGTGGGGGCCGCCTCCTCCACGACCGTGCGGGTCACCAGCTCGCTCACGCCGCCACCTCCGCCGGCTCGCCGTCGAGAGTGAGCAAGTAGCCGTCCTCCAGGGTCGGTTCGAGGAGATCGGCGCCCTTGGGCGGGTCGCCGACATTGCGGAAGGAGCCCGTGCCCGTACGCCAGCCGGCTCTCGCGCCGGGGTCGCGGGCCGTACTGCTCCACACCCGCCCCGCCGCCCGCGCGGTCAGCTCGGCCGGGGTGCCCTCGAAGCGGATGCCGCCGCGGACCATGACGATCACACGATGGCAGAGCATCGCGACGTCCTCGGTCTGGTGAGTGGAGAGCAGGACCGTGCGTCCCATGCCCGCCTCGGCGATCATTTCCCTGAACCGCATGCGCTGTTCGGGGTCCAGGCCGACGGTCGGCTCGTCCAGGACGAGGAAGCCGGGGTCGCCGACCAGCGCGGCGGCCAGCCCGACCCGCTGGCGCATACCGCCCGACAGCCTCTTGATGCGCTTGCCCCGTACGTCGGACAGGTCCACGGTCTCCAGCACGCGCCGCACCTCCCGGTGCCGGGCGGAGCGGTCCGTAAGCTCCTTCAGGATCGCCACGTAGTCGACGAACTCGAAGGCCGAGAAGTCCGGGTGGAATGCCGGGGTCTGCGGCAGATAGCCCAGCGCGCGCCGCACGTCCAGGCGGCCCGAGGACGTGCCGGGGTCGTGCCCGAGCACCGTGAAGGCTCCCCGGTCGGCGGGCACGGCGGTGGCGAGCACCCGCAACAGGGTGGTCTTCCCGGCGCCGTTGGGCCCGAGCAGCCCGGTGACGCCCTCGCTCAGGTGCAGGGAGACGTCGTCGAGGGCGACGGTCCCGCCATACCGGAGGGTGAGCCCGGAGGCGGAGACGGTGGGGGTCATGCGGCGCTCCTGTCGGAGAAATCGGAGTGGTCGGCGAAGAGGGTGTGCGCGGGGGAGAAGTCGAACCGGTCCCGCACGAGATAGAGCAGCCCGGCGGCCAGTACCGCGACCGCGCCGGCGACGCCCTGGCCGAGTGCCGTGAACGGCGCGAGGGTGCCGCCGTCGGCCTTCGCGTGGGCCACCATCAGCAGCGTGACCCACGCTCCGCCGACCAGGCAGGGCGGGAGGACCGGCCCCCAGCGGGCGGTCAGTGCGAGCCCCGTCCCGGTGAGGGCGAGGGCGGGCAGCAGCCAGGCCAGCGCGCGCAGCCCGTAGGCGGGGAGTGCGAGGGTCGCGAGGCCGTTCAGAACGAGGCCGGTGGTGAGCACGGCCACCGTGCGGATCATCAGCAGCCGGAATCCGTGGAGGGGTGACACCACGGCCATCTCGTACGTCGGGTCGAGCACCGGTCCGTAGGACAGCGCGACGCCGACGAGCGGGAGCAGAGGGGCGAGGGCGAGGAACAGCGTGGGCGAGGGCGCGACCCGTCCGGCGTCGGTCGCCACCACCGTCATGAGGAGCACGAGGGCGACCGCGGCCAGCCAGGAGCGGCGCAGCACGGGCGTGGCCGCCAGCAGCCGTGCCGTGTGGTCGGCGACGCCGATCCGCACCAGCAGCGACTCGAGCAGCCGTGGTCGTGGCGCGTCCAGCTCGGCGTCGAGCCGCTCCCATCCGGCGTCCAGGACGACCGGATCGCTCACGGTGGCGAGCGCCTCCCGGCAGGGCGCGCACGCCACGAGGTGGGTGTCGACGGACCAGAGCCGGGGCGGCGCCAACTCGCCCCGCGCATAGGCCCGGAGGTCCTCGGCGTCCGCGTGCCACCGCCCGTCCGGGGAGCCGTCGGCACCGGGCGCGGGCCGATCGGCGTCACCCGCACCGGACGCGGCCCGACCGGCGGCCGGGTCCATCCCGCCACCGCCCTTACCGGATGCACCGGCGGTGTCGGATTCACCATCCGTGCTGGATGCACCATCCGTGGCGGATGCACCATCCATGGCGGATGCACCATCCGTGACGGATGCACCATCCGTGACGGATGCACCATCCGTGGCGGATGTGCCGTCCGTGCCGGATGCACCATCCGTGGCGGATGTGCCGTCCGTGCCGGACGTGCCGAAGACGGCCGCGTCCTCGTCCAACCCGCTCATGTTCTCTCCACCCCCATCCATGTCCCGGCGGTCTCCGCCGATGACCTCGTCATCTCCGCCGCTCATGCCAGCTCCTCCCGCAGCTGCTTGCGCGCCCGCAGGGCCCGCGTCTTGACCGTGCCGGGTGGAATACCGAGCAGGACGGCCGCTTCCCGGGTCGTGAGTCCGTCGATCACCGTGGCCTGGAGGACCGCGCGCAGCTCGGGCGAGAGCCGTATCAACGCGCCCGCGAGGTCGCCGTGTTCGACCCCGGCCAGTACGCGCTCCTCGGCGGAGACCTCGTGCCGGTGGCGGAAGCGGGCCAGCGTCTGGCGCAACCGGCCGCGCGCGCCGTCGCCGCGCAGTGTGTCGATCAGCCGCCGCGAGCCGATGCGCCACAGCCAGCCCGCCGCGTCGCCCTCCTCCCGGTAACTCGCGGTACCGCGCCAGATGGCGAGGAAGGTCTCCTGCACGACGTCGTCGACGACTCCGGCATCGGCGCACCGGCCGCGCAGCCGCGCGGTCAGCCACGGCGCATACCGCCGGTACAGCTCCTCGAAGGCGCGACGGTCCGTGTCCGCCGCGATGGCCCGCAGCAGCTCCCCGTCGCTTCTCGTTTCCCTCACATCCCCTCATCGGACGAGCCCCGCCGATCGGTTCACGCATCCGGCATCGAATTTTCCGGGCCCGCATCAGCAACTTCCGGGCTCGCCTCCGCGACTTCCCAGCTCACCTCCGCGACTCCCCGGCTCACCTCCGCGACTTCCCAGCTCACCTCCGCGACTCCCCGGCTCACCTCCGCGACTCCCCGGCTCACCTCCGCGACTTCCCGGCTTGACTCCGGACACCCCCTTGCACCACCCTTTCACTACTCAATTAGTGAAAGGGTGGTTGTCCGAGTGGTCGAGTACCGCATCGACCGGCGCAGCGGTGTCGCCACCTACGTCCAGATCGTCCAGCAGACCAAACAGGCCCTGCGCCTGGGCTTGCTGGAACCGGGCGACAAGCTCCCCACGGCCCGTGAGGTCGTGGAGGCCACGGCGATCAATCCGAACACCGTCCTGAAGGCGTATCGCGAGCTGGAGCGCGAGGGCCTGGTCGAGGCCAGACGCGGCCTCGGCACCTTCGTGAAGCGCTCGCTGGGCGCCGCCCCCGCCGACTCGCCCCTGCGCGCCGAGCTCGACGACTGGGCGGCCAGGGCCCGCGAGGCCGGGCTCGATCACGACGACGTGGCGGCGCTCTTCACCGCCGTACTGGAAAAGTTCAGCAAGGGAGACAAGGAATGAGCGACACCGCCATGGAGGCGGCCGGACTCGGCAAGCGGTTCGGGCGGCGCGGGGGCTGGGCACTGCACGAGTGCTCCTTCCGGCTCCCCACGGGACGTGTCTGCGCCGTCGTCGGACCCAACGGCGCGGGCAAGTCGACCCTGCTGGCCCACGCCGCCGGACTGCTCGCCGCCACCGAGGGCTCCCTGACCGTGCTCGGCAGCCACCCGGCCGCCGCCCGCGAACGCGTCGCGTACGTCGCCCAGGACAAGCCGCTGTATCCGCAGCTCACGGTGGCCCAGACGCTGCGCCTGGGCCACGAGCTCAACCCCGCCCGCTGGGACGCCTCGGTCGCCGAGCGGATCACGTACGAGGTCGGCGGGCTGGACCCGAAGGCCAAGGTACGTACGCTCTCCGGCGGCCAGCGCACCCGCGTGGCACTCGCCCTCGCGCTCGGCAAGCGGCCCGAACTCCTGCTCTTGGACGAGCCGATGGCCGACCTCGACCCGCTCGCCCGCCACGAGCTGATGGGCACGCTGATGGCCGAGGCCGCCCAGTACGGCACGACGGTCGTGATGTCCTCGCACGTCGTCGCCGAGCTGGAGGGCTCCTGCGACTACCTGTTGCTGATAGGCGGCGGCCAGGTGCGACTGGCCGGCGACCTGGACGACCTGCTGGCCGCGCACACCCTGACCACCGGGCCGGTCCGTGACCTCGCTCCGCACACCGTGGTCGAATCCCGCACCACAGGGCGTCAGTTGACCGCCCTGATCCGCCCGCAGGGCCCGTTCTCCGGCGGACTCGACGCTCGCACCACCACGCCCTCCCTGGAGGAACTGGTCCTCGCGCACCTGCGCAACCCCAAGGCCCCCGCGCTGATCCTCGCCTCCGCCCGCACCGCCGCCCAGGAGTCCGCCGCATGACCACGCTGACCGCCCCCGGCACCACGGCGACGCCCACGCGCCGCCCGTCCGCCGCACGCGGACTGGTGCGCACGGTGCTGCTGCTGCACCGCCCGGCGCTCTACATCTGGGCCGGTCTGTTCGTCGCGCTCTCGGCGCTGCTGCTGTGGCTGTACGGCCCGGGGACGGACGCGGCGGCCGCGGCGTGGCGGGCGTACGACCGCTGCACGACGGCCACCTGCGCCTACGACCAGGACGCGATCCTCAGGTACAAGTCGTACTCCCTGTACGCCTCCCTCTCACTGACCTTCCTGCCGTTCCTGGTCGCGGCCTGGGCGGGCGCCTCGCTGATCGGCCGCGAGATGGAGAGCGGCACCGCGCAGCTCGTGTGGACCCAGTCGGTCTCCCCGGCCCGCTGGCTGGCGGTGAAACTGGCCGTGCCGGCCGCGCTCGTCACCGTCGGCACCAGCGTGCTGGTGGTGCTGCACCGGCGGATGTGGGTGCGCGGCCAGGGCCGCATCGACACCGCCAAGGAATGGACCGACTCCTTCGTCTTCCACGCCAACGGCCCGACCACCGTCGCCCTCGCCCTGTCCGGTCTGGCCATCGGCGCGCTCGCCGGCATCAGGCTGCGCGGTTCCCTGAGCGCACTGGTCATGTCGGTGGTGTGGACGGTCGGCGTCCGGGCCGCCCTCGGCCTCACCCTGCCGTACCTGTGGCCGACCGTGCGGACGGTCACCAGCCTGACCCACGACCGCCCCACCAGCCTTGGGATCACCGTCCACGACGGTCTCCTCACCTCGACCGGTGTCCGGCTGCCCGACCCGCAGTGCGGCAGCAGCCACAGCACGGAGTGCAGCGCCCTGTACCACCGGCTCGACGCCGTCAGCTTCTACACCGACTCGCACCCCGAATCCCACTACTGGCCTCTCCAGCTGATGGCGACCGGCCTGGTGCTCGTCCTCACCGCACTCGTTCTCCTCGTCACCTTCCGGCTGTTGAAGCGCCTCACCGGTACCGCCCCGAAGGCGGCCCGCCGGTGAGCGCCGCCGTCAACGGCCTGCCATGGACCGTCCTCCGCCTGCACCGCGCGGCGCTGCTCGGCTGGGGCGCGTTCGTGGCCGCCGTCACCGGGCTCCTGCTGTGGACGGTCGAGGTCAAGGCGGACGCCGCCCGCGCCGAGCTGGCCTACTGCTCACACCACGGCACCTGCACCATCACGGCCACGCTCGACTACGACGACACC
The DNA here is from genome assembly GCF_040634475.1 of Streptomyces sp. NPDC007095. NCBI lineage: Bacteria > Bacillati > Actinomycetota > Actinomycetes > Kitasatosporales > Streptomycetaceae > Streptomyces > Streptomyces sp. NPDC007095. The sequence continues at coordinate 9,595 of NZ_JBEYFS010000084.1, read as the reverse complement.
ATCGGCCTGGCCGCCGTCTTCCTGTGCTACTCCTTCCTCGCCGTCGCGGCCTGGGCGGGCGCCGCCCTGGTCGCCCGCGAGCTGGAGACGGGCACCACGCAGCTCGTCTGGACCCAGTCGGTGACCCCCGTGCGCTGGCTGGTCGCCAAGCTCGCCCTGCCCGCGCTGCTGATCACCGTCGGCGGTGCGGTGCTGGTGCCGGTGTTCCGGCACGCCTGGTGGATCAACCCGGACCGGACGGACAGCGGCTGGGCCTCCGCCAACGTCTTCGTCGCCCGCGGCCCCACGATGGTGGCGTACGGCCTGTGCGCGCTGGCCGTCGGCGCGCTCGCCGGACTGGTGCTGCGCCGCTCACTGCCCGCCCTCGGTGTCTCCTTCGCTGTGATGCTCGTGCTCCACCAGCTCGTGCAGAGCTGCCGCACGGACCTGTGGCCCTCGGTCACCCGTACCGGCACCGCCCTGTTCACCCCGCCCGACACCGCCTGGCAGCTGGCCAACGGGGTGATCGTCCACGGACAACGCGTGGCGAACCCCGAGTACGGACACTGCAACGGCACAGGCACGAAGGCCACACAGTGCCTCGCCGACCACGGGATCACCGGGTACTACTCCGTCTACCACCCCGCCTCCCACTTCTGGCCCCTCCAGCTGGTGGAAACCGGCATCGTCCTCACCGTGACCGCCGCGGCCACCGTCGCCACCTTCCGGCTGCTGCGCCGCCGCACCGCATAGCTCCCCCCGTGCCGGGGCCGCGCACGCCCCCACGTGGAGCGGCTCCCGGGCATGTAGACGTCCGGGAGCCGCTCCCCGATATCCCGCACGTCATGTCGCCGTAACCATCGATTCAGACGGGCTTGCGACGCTCAGCCAATGAAGCCCGCCGTGCCAGAGCCGTCGCCTCCACCGGAGCACGAGACCTCTCCGACGACGGGGAGCAAGGCGGTACCGGGGACGCGGAACGGGAACATCCGTCTCACCCCGCTGCCGCTCGCGCTCTCCGACGCGCCGGTCTCGCTCCCGGCGCGGAAGAATGGGTCCATGAACCAGCCCAGCGCCCAGGCACCGGTCCAGCACCCGCAGCCCTCCGTCGGCTCCATAGCCGCCCACCGCCCGCACACCGTGGCGGCGAACGTCTCCGACCTCGAGCCCGACATCGACGCCGACCTCGACGCCTACGAGGACCTGGTGCAGGACGGCATCATGTTGCCTCAGGGCCGGTTCCTCGACCGCGAGCGCAGCTGGCTGGCGTTCAACGAGCGGGTGCTGGAGCTCGCCGAGGACCCGAGCACGCCCCTGCTCGAAAGGGCGAACTTCCTGGCGATCTTCGCCAGCAACCTGGACGAGTTCTTCATGGTCCGGGTCGCCGGACTGAAGCGCCGCATCGCGACCGGCGTGGCCACCAAGTCCGCCTCCGGCCTGCAGCCCCGCGAGGTCCTGGAGATGATCTGGGCCCGCTCGCGCGAGCTCATGGCCCGGCACGCGGCCTGCTACCAGGAGGACGTCGCCCCCGCGCTCGCGGAGGAGGGCATCCACCTGGTCCGCTGGAGCGAACTGACGGAGAAGGAGCAGGCCCGCCTCTTCACCCTCTTCCGGCACCAGATCTTCCCGGTCCTGACCCCGCTGGCGGTCGACCCCGCGCACCCCTTCCCGTACATCTCGGGTCTGTCCCTGAACCTCGCGGTCGTCGTACGGAACCCGGTCAGCGGCCACCGGCACTTCGCGCGCGTCAAGGTCCCGCCGCTGCTCTCCCGCTTCCTGGAGGCCTCCCCCAACCGCTACGTCCCCATCGAGGACGTGATCGCGGCACACCTGGAGGAGCTCTTCCCGGGCATGGAGGTCCTGGAGCACCACACCTTCCGGCTGACCAGGAACGAGGACCTGGAGGTCGAGGAGGACGACGCCGAGAACCTGCTCCAGGCGCTGGAGAAGGAGCTCATGCGGCGCCGCTTCGGGCCGCCGGTGCGCCTGGAGGTCGAGGAGTCCATCGACCGGTACGTCCTCGATCTCCTCGTACGGGAACTGAAGATCTCCGAGGCGGAGGTGTACCCGCTGCCGGGTCCCCTGGACCTCACCGGCCTCTTCGGCATCGGCGCCCTCGACCGGCCCGAGCTGAAGTACCCGAAGTTCATCGCGGGAACGCACCGCGACCTGGCCGAGGTCGAGTCGGCGTCCGCGCCCGACATCTTCGCCGCCCTGCGCGAGCGCGACGTCCTGCTGCACCACCCGTACGACTCCTTCTCCACGTCCGTGCAGGCCTTCCTGGAGCAGGCGGCGGCCGACCCGGACGTGCTGGCCATCAAGCAGACGCTGTACCGGACCTCGGGCGACTCGCCGATCGTCGACGCGCTGATAGACGCCGCCGAGTCCGGCAAGCAGGTCCTCGTCCTCGTCGAGATCAAGGCGCGCTTCGACGAACAGGCCAACATCAAGTGGGCCCGGAAGCTGGAGGAGTCGGGCTGCCATGTCGTGTACGGACTGGTCGGGCTGAAGACCCACTGCAAGCTGTCGCTGGTCGTCCGGCAGGAGGGCGAAACGCTCCGGCGCTACTCCCACGTCGGCACCGGCAACTACCACCCGAAGACCGCCCGGCTGTACGAGGACCTCGGCCTGCTCACCGCCGACCCGCAGGTCGGCGCGGACCTGTCCGACCTCTTCAACCGGCTCTCCGGCTACTCGCGCCGCGAGACCTACCGCCGCCTGCTCGTCGCCCCCAAGTCCCTGCGCGACGGTCTGATCGCGCGGATCAACAAGGAAGTCCAGCACCACACCGCCGGACGCCCCGCCTACATCCGCATCAAGTGCAACTCGATGGTGGACGAGGCGATCATCGACGCGCTGTACCGCGCGTCCCAGGCCGGAGTGCCCGTCGACGTGTGGGTGCGCGGCATCTGCGCGGTCCGGCCGGGCGTCACGGGCCTGTCCGAAAACATACGCGTACGGTCCGTGCTCGGCCGCTTCCTCGAACACTCCCGCGTCTTCGCCTTCGGCAACGGCGGCGAGCCGGAGGTGTGGATCGGCAGCGCGGACATGATGCACCGCAACCTGGACCGGCGGATCGAGGCCCTGGTCAGGATCACCGACCCGGCTCACCGGGCGGCTCTCAACCGGCTGTTCGAGACCGGGATGTCCGACACCACCGCCTCCTGGCACCTGGGCCCGGACGGCGAGTGGACCCGGCACTCGACCGACGCGGATGGCCAGCCCCTGCGGAACGTCCAGGAGATGCTCATAGACGCCCGGAGGCGCCGGCGTGGCACAGCAACACCTTGAACCCCCCACCGACTCCCCGGCCGGGCCCATGTCAGGAGACGCCCTCGCGGGCTACCTGAGGGCCCAGGCCACGGAGTTCCTCCGCTCCCTGCGACAGCACCGGGAGAACGGCACCGACGCGGGTGCCTCCGCACGGCCGAAGCCGAGAGCGGAGTCGCGCGCCGTGTCACGAGACGTGTCACGAGACGTGTCACGAGACGTGTCACGAGACGTGTCACGAGACGTGTCGCGGGCGGGGGAGAACGGCTCGGGGGAATCGGTCGACGCGGCGCGCGCCCTGCGCCGCTCGGCCCGCCGCATCAGCGGCACCCTGCACACCTTCCGGCCGCTGCTCGACGCGGAGTGGTCGGAGGGCATGCGGCCCGAACTGGCATGGCTCTCGGGCACCCTGGCCCGTGAGCACGCCTACGCGGCCCGCCTGGAACGGCTGCTCGGCGCGCTGAACCGGCTCTCGGGCGCGGCCGGCTTCCCGGCGCAGGCCGCGCAGAACACCGGGGCGCCGGCCAAAGGCAGTCTGACCGTCGGCGCCGCGAAGGCGGGCGCGCTGCTCGACCGCCAGCTGACGCTGGCCCGTACCCGGGCCCACTCGGCCGCGCTCCAGGCGCTCGGCTCCTCCCGCTTCCACGCCGTCGCGGACAGCGTCGCCGTGCTCGCCAGCGAGGTGCCGCTCACCCCGGCGGCCGCCACGGCCGACCTGCGCCCGCTGGCCGCCGCCGCGACGGACCGGCTGACCGACGCGGTCACCGCGCTGCCGCTGGTCACCGCGGGCCACCCGTACAACGCCGAGGCCCTCGTGCACGGCCTCTCCGCGGACACCGCGCCCCATCCCCAGGACGCGCCCTGGCACCAGGTCCGGCTGCTGCTGCGCCTGCACCGCTACGCGTGCGAGGTCCTCTACGGGGAGGACGCCCCCATCGACGTACGACTGCTCCGCGCGGGTCAGGCCCTCAACCGGCACCGGGACGCGGCGGAGGCGGCCGCGGCCGCCGGGTCGGCGGCCCGCACCCCGCGCATCGCCCCGGCCACCGCGTACGCGCTCGGCGTGCTCCACGCCGACCAGCGGCACGAGGTGGAGGCGGCACGGTTCGCGTTCCAGCAGAACTGGCAGAAGGAAACCGTGCGCACCCCGTGAGGGAGGCCAGATGACCGAGGACACCTTCAAGGCCGTACGGGCGGCGGGCTGCGTCCTGTGGCGCCGCTCGCCTCTCGGCGGTGAGCTGGAGATATGTCTCGTCCACCGGCCGAAGTACGACGACTGGTCGCATCCGAAGGGCAAGCTCAAGCGCGGCGAGGAACCGCTCGCGGGGGCGCTGCGGGAGGTCCAGGAGGAGACCGGGTACACCCCCGTGCCCGGCACCGCCCTGCCCACGGTCCGTTATCCCGTCGCCGGCCGCCCCAAGGAGGTCCACTACTGGGCGGCCGAGGCGACGGACGGCCGCTTCGCGCCGAACGACGAGGTCGACCGCGTCCTGTGGCTCTCCCCCGCCGCGGCCCGCGACCGTCTGACCCAGCCCAGGGACGCCGATCTGGTTGACGCCCTGCTGAGCGTGCTTCACCTGACCTAGCCAAACCGCCGGGTCATATACGTACACAGGTGGTCACATGCGGTTAGCTCGATCGGGATCCCACCGTGTCCTCGACGTAAGCGTTCCGTGACCTCACCGCACCGCCCACAGGGGTTCACCCTCCGTTCACTTACGGCCATCGACGCCTTCATCTGATCTGCCTAATTTCGGCCTTACCCGGTGCGGAACGCCTCCTGCGTGTGGCCTCCGCATCACACAGACCTCGCACGCCGCCAACCAGACGGCGGCTCCTGGAAGGAACACCCCAACAGTGAAGCTTCAGCGCAAGAACCGGCTTCGCGCCCTTTCGCTCGGTGCTGTCGCCGTCTCCGGCGCCCTGGCCCTCACGGCGTGCGGCTCCGACGACACCGGCACCAAGAGCAGCGCCACGGGCGGCTCGACCACGGGCTCCGCCAGCTCGATCAAGTGCGACAACGCCAAGGGTCAGCTGCTCGCTGACGGCTCGTCCGCGCAGAAGAACGCGATCGACGCCTGGGTCAAGGAGTTCAGCGCCGCCTGCTCCGGCGTGCAGATCAACTACAAGGGCGGCGGCTCCGGCGCCGGTGTCACCGCGTTCACCCAGGGCCAGGTCGCCTTCGCCGGCTCGGACTCCGCGCTGAAGCCCGAAGAGGTCACCGCCTCCAAGAAGATCTGCACCGGCGGCGGCCAGGGCATCGACCTCCCGATGGTCGGCGGCCCGATCGCGGTCGGCTTCAACGTCCCGGGCGTCGACAAGCTGGTCCTGAACGCCTCGACGATCGCCAAGATCTTCGACAGCAAGATCAGCAACTGGAACGACGCGGCGATCGCGAAGCTGAACCCGGGCGTCAAGCTGCCCAGCCTCAAGATCCAGGCGTTCCACCGCTCGGACGAGTCCGGCACCACGGACAACTTCACCAAGTACCTGATCGCCGCGGCCCCCTCCGACTGGAAGTACTCCGGCGGCAAGGCCTGGCAGGCCAAGGGCGGCCAGTCCGCTCCGCAGTCCTCCGGTGTCGCCCAGCAGGTGAAGCAGACCTCCGGCGCCATCGGTTACATGGAGCTGTCGTTCGCCAAGGACGGCATCAAGGCGGCCAGCATCGACACGGGCGCCAGCGCCCCGGTCGACGCCACCGTCGACAACGCCACCAAGGCCATCGCGGACGCCAAGGTCGTCGGCACGGGCAAGGACCTCTCGCTCTCGCTGAACCGCGCGACCAAGGCCGAGGGCGCCTACCCGATCACCCTGGTCACGTACGAGGTCGTCTGCGACAAGGGCAACAAGTCGGACACGCTGGCCGCCACGAAGGCGTTCCTGACCTACATTGCGAGCGAGGACGGCCAGAAGGTCCTCTCCTCCATCGACTACGCGCCGATCCCGGCCGACATCATCGCCAAGGTCCGCACCACCATCGCGGGCCTGAGCTGACCTAAGTGTGCGGCCCGGCCCCGAACCGGGGCCGGGCCGCACCGTCCGGTGCACCGCCGCCAGGAGCCGCACACCAAGTACGGCTCTGCAGACCGGAGATCCCGATGGACATATCGACACAGAACACAGACGAAGCGCCTCCCCCCACCCCCCAGCCTTCCGTGGCCGTGCAGAAGCGCGCGAGCCGTGGCACCACCCGACCCGGTGACCGGATCTTCCTCGGTCTCTCCCGCGGGTCGGGCATCTTCCTGCTGGTGATCATGGCCGCCATCGCGGTCTTCCTCACCTATCGCGCCTCGCTCGCGATCAGCAAGGACCACGGCAACTTCCTCACCACCTTCGAGTGGAACACCAACACCATCCCGCCGGTCTTCGGCATCGCCGTCCTGGCCTTCGGCACGGTGATCTCCTCGATCATCGCCATGGCCCTGGCGGTCCCCGTCGCGGTCGCCATCGCGCTGTTCATCACGCACTACGCACCGCGCAGGCTGAGCGGCCCGGTCGCCTACGTGATCGACCTGCTCGCCGCCGTGCCGTCCATCGTCTACGGCCTGTGGGGCGCCCTCGTCCTGGTGCCGCACATGAACGGCCTCTTCGGCTGGCTGGACAAGTACCTCGGCTGGACCGGCATCTTCAGCTGGCAGGGCGGCGCGCCCCGCTCGATGCTCACCGTCAGCATCCTGCTCGCGATCATGATCCTGCCGATCATCACCAACGTGAGCCGCGAGGTCTTCCGCCAGGTCCCGCAGATGCACGAGGAGGCCGCGCTGGCCCTCGGTGCCACGCGCTGGGAGGTCATCCGCATGTCGGTGCTGCCCTTCGGCCGCTCCGGCGTCATCTCCGCGTCGATGCTGGGTCTCGGCCGCGCGCTCGGTGAGACAATGGCCGTCGCCACGGTCCTCTCACCGACCTTCGACATCAACGCCAGCCTGCTCGACCCGGGTGGCGGCACCTTCGCACAGAACATCGCCAGCAAGTTCGGCGAGGCGACCGCGGACGGCCGTGACGCGCTGATCGCGTCCGGTCTGGTCCTCTTCGTCATCACCCTGCTGGTCAACGGCGCGGCCCGGGTCATCATCGCCCGTCGCGCGGAGTACTCGGGGGCCAACGCATGAGCCACTCAGCACCCGTCGCGGACAAGCGTCCCAGCACCCTGCGCGGCGCGACCCTGCCCAAGTGGTCCCCGTGGGCGATCGCCGCCGGCGCCGTCGTGGTCGCCGTACTCATCGGCCTTGTCGGCGGTCTCGACAGCAAGGTCCAGTGGGGCCTGATCGCCGGAATCCTCTTCGTCCTCGGTACGTACGGCATCGCCGCGCGCGTCGAGGGCCGTCGCCAGGCCAAGGACCGCGTCGCGACCAGCCTCGTCTGGGTCTGCTTCCTCATCGCCGTCGTCCCGCTGGCCTCCCTGATCTGGACCACCGTCAAGCGCGGTGTGAAGGTCTTCGACGTCTACTTCCTGACCCACTCGATGGGTGTGGTCGCGGACTCCGAGCCCGGCGGTGGCATCTACCACGCCATCGTCGGCACGCTGGAGCAGGTCGGTCTCGCCACCCTGATCGCGGCGCCGATCGGTGTACTCACCGCGGTCTACCTGGTGGAGTACGGGCGCGGCAGGCTCTCCACGGCCATCACCTTCTTCGTCGACGTGATGACGGGCATCCCCTCGATCGTCGCCGGTCTGTTCATCCTGAGCCTGATGCTCATCCTGGACCTGCAGCCCTTCGGCTTCGCCGGTTCGCTGGCCCTGGCCATCCTGATGATGCCCGTCGTGGTCCGCTCCACCGAGGAGATGCTCAAGCTCGTACCGAACGAGCTGCGCGAAGCCTCCCTGGCGCTCGGCGTGCCCAAGTGGCGCACGATCCTCAAGGTGGTCCTGCCGACCTCGATCGGTGGCATCACGACCGGCGTCATGCTCGCCGTCGCACGCATCACGGGCGAGACCGCCCCGGTGCTGCTGCTGGTGTGGGGCACGAACTTCATCAACACCAACCCGTTCTCCGGAGCGCAGGCCTCGCTGCCGCTGTACATCTACCAGCAGTACGCGAACAGCGCCGGTTCGAACGCGGCGTACGACCGCGCCTGGGCGGCGGCACTCGCCCTGATCGCCTTCGTGATGATCCTCAACCTGGTGGCCCGCGGCATCGCCCGCTGGAAGGCACCGAAGACAGGTCGCTGACGCGGCCATATCAGCGACCAGCAGCATCCCCCTCGAAAGAAGCAGTGATTGACATGGCCAAGCGAATCGACGTAAGCGGTCTCACCGCCTACTACGGCTCCCACAAGGCGATCGAAGACATCTCGATGACGGTCGAGCCGCGCTCGGTGACGGCGTTCATCGGCCCCTCCGGCTGCGGCAAGTCGACGTTCCTGCGCACGCTCAACCGTATGCACGAGGTCACCCCCGGCGGCCGGGTCGAGGGCAAGGTCCTCCTCGACGACGAGGACCTCTACGGCCAGGGCATCGACCCCGTCGCCGTGCGCCGCACGATCGGCATGGTCTTCCAGCGCCCCAACCCCTTCCCCACCATGTCGATCTTCGACAACGTGGCGGCGGGTCTGCGTCTGAACGGCTCGTACAAGAAGTCCGAGCTGAACGACGTCGTCGAGAAGTCCCTCAAGGGCGCGAACCTCTGGAACGAGGTCAAGGACCGCCTCAACAAGCCCGGTTCGGGTCTGTCGGGTGGTCAGCAGCAGCGTCTGTGCATCGCGCGGGCGATCGCGGTGGAACCGCAGGTCCTCCTCATGGACGAGCCCTGCTCGGCCCTGGACCCGATCTCGACCCTCGCCATCGAGGACCTGATCGGCGAGCTGAAGGAGCGCTTCACGATCGTCATCGTGACGCACAACATGCAGCAGGCCGCGCGCGTCTCCGACCGCACCGCGTTCTTCAACCTGGCCGCGGTGGGTCAGCCTGGCCGGCTCATCGAGATCGACGACACGGAGCGCATCTTCTCCAACCCGTCGGTGCAGGCCACGGAGGACTACATCTCCGGCCGCTTCGGCTGAGCCGTTTCCCCCATACCCCTCGCGGTGCTGCATGGCGGTGCCACCGCGAGGACGAGAAGGGCCCGCCCCTGGCTCCCGGGGGCGGGCCCGCTCGTCTTCGACGAACAACCAAGTCCGCCACAGCCTTCCGGCTACGGGCCGGCGGGGGCTTGTCGCGCAGATCCTTCGGCTACGGGCCGGCGGGGGCTTGTCGCGCAGATCCTTCGGCTACGGGCCGGCGGGCCCTTTGCCGCGCAGATCCTTCGACTACCGGCCGGCGGGCCCTTTGCCGCGCAGATCCTTCGACTACCGGCCGGCGGGCCCTTTGCCGCGCAGATCCTTCGACTACCGGCCGGCGGGCCCTTTG
>NZ_JBEYFS010000083.1:0-44588 GCF_040634475.1 Streptomyces sp. NPDC007095 | reverse complement strand
CGCGGGGAGCACCGGCGCCGCGTGTCCGTCCCCGCGCCTCAGCGGTTCCGGCCGCCGAGCGCGGTGTCGTCCACGGCCAGGCTCTCGCTGCTGAGCGTGTGGTCGAGGCTGCTGAGCGTGTCCTTGACGGGCAGGTCACCCGGGGACTCGCCGTCGACGGCGTGGGACGGGGTGATCGCCGCGACGACGAACCCGGTGGCGAGGGAGGCGATGGCCAGCATGCTGCGCTTCTTCATGCCCGGTTCAACTCCGAACACGACGAGGAGTCACGGGTGGGTCACACAACTCCCGCTCCTCCCCTTCCGGCACATCATCGGCACTACCGTCATCCCACTCGAAACACCCCAGGGGGGACGACATGACCAACCCTTACACGGCACCACCCACCGGATCGGCCCGCACCGCCCCGGGCTGGGCCCGCAAGCGCTACGTACTGCCCGCGCTGGCCGTGGCCCTCTTCATCGGCGTCGGCATCGGCAACAGCGGCGGGGACACCACCGAGTCCGCCGCGGCGAAGCCTGGTCCGACCACCACCGTCACCGCCACGGCGACCGCGACCGCGACGCGGACGGCCACGGAGACGGTCACGGCGACGCCCGCCGCGACCGTGACCGTGCGGAGCACGACGACCGTGCGCGCGACGGTCACCGCGCAGCCCGCCGTCGCGGGCGGTGGCGGCAGCGACGACAGCGGCGGGGGCTCCGTGTACTACGAGAACTGCGCCGCGGCCCGAGCGGCGGGCGCCGCGCCCGTCCACGTCGGAGACCCCGGCTACGGCCGCCACCTCGACCGCGACGGGGACGGCGTCGGCTGCGAGTGACGCGCGGATGAGCCCTTGGTGGAGCCCCGTGTCATCGATCGGGCCCCTTCCTCGCGTCTCATGTCCTCTATGGCGACGACGCGGTCGCCGCGGCGCTGCCTGCGGCAGACCTGCCTGACCGGCCGGGAAGGCTTCTGACAGCAGCGAGCCCCGCACCGGGCGCTGTTCCGGGCGGGGCATCAGCAACAACCCGACTGGATCGTTGGGATGTTGACGACCATGCTACGGGCGGCCACTGACAGCGCGGGCTGGCTACGCCGCCGAGCCACCAGCCACGGACGATCCACTCGGCCCGGCCACTCCGTCGCTCGTCCCGCGATGCCACGGCAGCGATGCAGACGAAAGCGGTCAGGACGGGCCTGACAGACACCACAGCCTCAGGGACTCGGACCCGACCCGGTGCCCCGCTTTGACGGGGTACCCGCACCCGCGGCTCCCTGAGCAGTCATGGTGTGCGGGTCTGGGTGGTGGGCCGTGGTTCCCTCCGGCCCGATGCTCTCGTCCGACATGAACACGACCAGTTCAACGGCCTTCGCCGTCGCCAGTGGCATCAGCCGCAGCTCCTCGTCGAGCACCGGGATCAGATCACGGTGCCCTTGGTCAGTTCGTAGCCCTTCCCGATCTCTCCCTGGGTGACTTCGCGCTCCTCGATCTCGCAGACTTCCGGACGCGGATGCGGGCCATGTCGTCGAGGTGGGCCTGGTGGAAGTGGACCGAGTGGTCCGCGGTGGTGCTCACCACGTGAATCGGCACCGTGACCAGGCCGAACGACACGGCACCTGACCAGACGGTTCGGGGCATGACGACCTGCGCGACGTGCCCCGAGAAGGTCAGCCTACGAGCGCCCACGCCGTCCGGCACGCGTGGCGCGAGGCGCTCTGAGCCCGCGGTCCGGATGCGCATCCGGGCCAGCCGGGTGAGCCTGAAACCATGTCCGGAGAGCTGCACGTGATTGTGTACCCACCATCCCCGACCGACGGCAGCCGACAGGTGCGCGTCAACGGAGAGCTGCTCACCGCACACTCACTGCGCGACCTGGCCGCCTTCCTCCGCTACGCCGGGCTGGAAGGGATCGACGAGGTTGATGTAGCCAACTCAAGGGTGATCGAGTGGCACGGCGGCGGGCCTGAAGCATGGTCGCCACCGACATGACGCGCGTGACGCGGCGAACACCGTCGACCCTCACCCGGCTGCCCGGAAAGGCCGTACCGGTGACCGCGGGCCGTGGAAGAGTCTGCCGTCATGACCGCAGTCCAGTTCTCCTTCGCCGCAGCCCCGGACGGATGGCGGGTGGCGATCAAGTGCCCCGACGACAAGACGATCATGGTCATGCCGATCGTGGGCTGGGCGACCCCGGCCGACGGCATGCGGCGGACTGAGCACAACCTGGCCGTCGAGCCCGTCATCCTCTTCGACAACGTCGACGAGCCGATCATCACAACCCTCGCCGACACCCTCCACGACTGGACCGAGGGCGAAACGCTGCACCAGATCATCGCCCCCGGCTTCGAAGTCCGCGAAGTCCCCGACGGGTGGTCAGTGCAGGAGTACGGCGACTGACCCCACGCACAACGCACGGGCGCCCGCCTCAACGGGGGCGAGCCGGACGCAAGGCCAGCGTGGCACGGGGTGAGTCAGGAGCTGGGCCGGTACCGGTCGGCGATTCCGCCGACCGGCTCTCCACGGCGTCGGCGTGGGAGGCGTTGCGCCCACCCACGTTGCGGCGATCCGCGTCGCTGCCGTGGCCGTACCGGGGCGAGCCGTACCGTTCCTCAGCGCCCAGCAAGTACCACGAGCCCATCGGCACCTGAGGAGACCCGCGGATGACGCAACGCCAGGCACTTGAGCAGTCCATCCGGTCTCTGGGCGGCGCGTGGGACACCTGGAGGGCGGTCACCGCGCTTCGGGATGCCGGGTACGGGTCGGGCGAGCGCAGGCAGCAGGAAAAGCGAGCCCGGCAGGTTCTGCGGGACATTGCCGAAACGGGTCTCATCGTCAAGGCCGACCCTGGCAGTGCGACGTATCGCGTCGTCGAGCGGTAGCCGCTCACGCATGCAGTACCCCGTCCTCGATGAGAGCGGGGCGCAGGCATGTTCGGGGCCGTGCGGCGCCACGGGCTTCAACTCCCGCTACGCTCCCGCCGCACGAGTACCCCTTGGGGCGACATCGCCACCTTCTCTACAGCCGCCCTGAGCGCGGTCGCGACGGCCGGCGCGTGGCTGGCCGCACCGTCGGCGAGGACCCGCGGACACTGTCGCGCGCATCGAACAGGACCGGTGGCACGCCGACCTGCTCCCCCCAGTTCCAGATCACCATCGAGCGCGCGGAGGGCGACCGGGCCGCGCTCAGCGTGCGCCTCGTCGGCCCCCTGCCGCTGTGTCATCTGGACGAGATCCGCCTGAAGGTCGGCCCCAGCGACGACATGTCCCGCACCGTCACCCTCGCCGGCGGACCATCCCAGGAGCAGGTCGACGCGCAAGTGGGGGCATTTGCGGCCGACTTCGGCGGCCCACAGTTCGCGTCCGCTTGCGCCGCAGGTGGGCCAGATGTGGTCACCGAGGGAGGGGTGGTCGTGCGCGGCGGCGGCCCACTCCGTCCATCGGGGCGGGCCTTGCACATGCCGTCACGGCGTCCCGCGCCTCAGTCGAGGTCGGCCGCTGCCGCCTTGTACTCGCCGGCCTGCTTCGGCGTCAGGTAGTGCGACACCCGCACCAGCGTCGTGCCCTGTACGTAGTCGTACTCCGAGAGCGCCGGCATCGCCTTGGTGACCGCCTGGATGTACTCGGCGCGGGCTTTGGCGTCCGAGGGGCTGGCGAAGGACTCGATGGCGCCGCCGCGGTCGACGTCTCCCTGGTCGGTGCCGCTGACGTCGTCGGGGGAGATCCGGCTGTCGGAGAAGGTGACCTTCGACGTGTACTGACTGGGGCGGCCGAGCAGGTGGTTGGGGTCGTTCTCGGCGGTGACGGTGCCGCTGAGCTTCGCCGAGCTGACGGTGGCGGAGATCTTGTCGAACGCGGTGCCGGCGGTCAGCGGCTTGCTCGCGGTGTCCTGCTTCGTGGTGGAGCTGTGCTTCGCGGCGGCCGGGCTCGCGGGCGTTCCGCTGCTGTCCGCCTTGGTGTTGCTGCAGGCCGCGAGGGTGGCGATGAGGAGGGCGGCGGCCGTGATGGTGACGGTTTGCTTCATCGCGCGATCATGGCGCCCGTGTGTATCTTTTGGAACTTCTGTGTCCGAGTTGTGATGAGGCATCCAAGGCGCTGTCCTGACGTTTGTGAGTGGCCCAGGCGGCGCAACCCGGACTGGGAGTGAACTGTTGCGGTCTTGTTGTCGGAGGGCGGCTGCTTGTCGTCGCCGGTGAGGTCGCTCCTGAGCGTCATGGCGGCGATTGCGAGCGCGAGCACCGCAACGACGTGTCCCCCGAAGGCGATTCAGCCGGCGTTGCCGGCCCGCTTCGATGCCGTCCGGGGTTACCTCTCGAACATCTTCGAGTACGCCAGCGAGGACGAGAACATCACCAGGAATCCCTGCAGAGCGACGCCCGTCGGCGCGCCGAAGCCGTCCGAGAAGCCGGATTCTCCGGTCGCGTCAACGGGGCGTCAGTGACTGCCTGACGCCCCGTAAATCCGCAGGTCAGGGCCTAACCCTTGGTGGACCCCAGTGTCAGGCCCGCGACGAAGTGCCGTTGCAGGAGCAGGAAGACCAGGATCGTGGGGAGGGCGACGAGGACGGAGCCCGCGGCCAGCAGGTTGTAGTCGGTGAAGAACTGGCCGCGCAGGTTGTTGAGGGATGACGTGATCGGGAGCTTGTCGGGGTTGGAGATGAAGATCAGGGCCCAGAGGAAGTCGTTGTAGACCCAGGTGAACTCGAGGGTGCCGAGGGCCGCGAGGGCGGGGCGGCACAGCGGGAGGGTGATGCGCCAGAACTGGGTCCACACACCCGCGCCGTCGACGATGGCGGCCTCGAGGATCTCCTGCGGCAGCGTCCTCATGAAATTGGCCAGCACGAAGACACAGAAGCCCATCTGGAAGCCGATGTTGACGATGATGACGGCCCAGTAGGAGTCGTACATCGTCAGCGAGTCGGACATCCACCACGGCAGCGGGATCTTGTTGAACAGGACGTACAGCGGGGTGACGATGACCTGCTGGGGCAGCAGGTTGCCCGCGGTGAAGAACATCAGCAGAACGAGGCCCCCGCGCAGCTTCAGCCGGGACACGGCGAAGGCGACGAACGAGGCGAGGAAGAGGGTCACCAGGACGGCGGGCACGGCGATGAGCAGGGTGTTGGTGAAGTACTTGCCCATGCCGGATTCGCTGTAGGCGCGACGGTAGTACTCGAAGGACAGGTGCTTCGGGAAGGAGAAGTAGCCGTTCTGCGCCGTCTCCTCGTAGGGCCGCAGCGAGGCGTAGACGGCGAGCAGGAGCGGCGCGAGGAAGGCGAGCGAGACGCCCATCAGGAAGATGTGGACGCCGAAGCGGCCGGGGCGCGGCCTCCGGCGGGGAGCGGGCGTCGGCTCCGGCGCGGGTGCCGGGCGCACGGGGGCGCCGGTGCGGATGTCGGCGGTCATCGTTCGCGCGCACCTCGCAGCTCTTGGACCAGGAACGTCACGATGAACCCCAGGGAGACGGTGAGCAGGACGACCGCGATGGCGGAGCCGAATCCGATGCGGCTGGCTTCCCCGATGATGTTGTCGGTGATCAGGACGGAGAGCAGTTCCAGGCCGTTGCGGCCCTTGTTGACCGCGTAGACGATGTCGAACGCGCGCAGCGCCTCGATGACGGTGATGACACCGACGATCACGTTGACCGGGCGCAGCGTCGGGAAGACGACGCGGAAGAAGGTCTGGCGGGCGTTCGCGCCGTCGATCGCGGCGGCTTCCTTCAGCTGCGGGTCGACGGACTTGAGTCCGGCGAGGTAGAGGATCATGACGTAACCCGTGTGCCGCCAGCTCGCCGCGATCATCATCATCCAGATGTTGAGGTGCGCGTCACCGAGCCAGTCGATCGGGTTCTCGTGGTTGTTGAGGATCGTGTTGACCACGCCCTGGTCGGTGCCGAGGATCAGCTGCGCGATGAAGCCGACGATGGCGAGCGAGAGCACGACCGGCAGGTAGATGACGGACTGGTAGAAGCGGCTGAAGCGCACTCCGCGGTCGATGAGCACCGCGAGGAACAGTCCGAACGGGGTGGCGATCAGGCCGAGGAAGAGCAGCCACAGGACGTTGTGCCGGACGGCGGGCCAGAACGCCGGGTAGTTCTCGAACACGTTCTTGTAGTTGTCGCCGCCCACCCAGTGGATGTCGCCGACGCCGTCCCAGGAGGTGAAGGAGAGCCCGATGGACGCGAGGGTCGGGCCCCAGACGATGACGATGTCGAGCAGGACGGGTATGCCGAGGAGCACGCCGAGGACGACGGCGTCGCGGCGGGAGAACCGCCGCAGCCTCCGTCGTCCGGCGCGCCGTGGGATGTTGAGCGCCACGGAACGTCTTCCCCCAGTGATCAGCCGACGGGCGACGAGAAGATGGTCTTCTTCTGTCGTTCGATGCTGTTGCAGAGACCGTCGACGTCCTTCGGGTTGCCGATGAAGTCCTGGATCGCCTTGATCATCACGGTCGAGGCGAAGTCCGGACGGGTGTCGCGGTCCATGAACTGCGAGATCTGCTTGGCGCCCGAGACGAGCTGGGCCGACTTCTTCTGCAGGGCGCTGTACTTGGTGGTGTCCGCGCCGTCGTTGACGGCCACGTTGTTGGGGTCGAGAGCGAGGTAGGTGTTCTCGGCGGTGGGAGTGCCTAGCCATTTCAGAAGGGCTTTGGCGCCGTCGAGGTTCTTCGACTTCTTGGCGACCAGGAAGCCGTCGATGGGTGCTTCCACGGCGTCCTGCGCGTACTGCGGGTCGATCTCGGGGAAGGCGAAGAAGTCGATGTCGTCGCGTTCGTTCTCGGGGAACTGGGTGCCCGGGTGCGGCATTCCGAAGACCGCCATCCCCGTCTTGCGCTGCTGCAGGCTCTGCCCGGCCTCCTCCCAGGTCCGGCCGAGGGCGCCCTTCTGGTAGTAGGGCATGACCTCGCGCCAGGTGTCGAAGACGTTCTTCACCTTGGCGTCGGTCCATGCCTCCGTGCCGGCCATCAGGGACTTGTGGAAGTCGTATCCGTTCAGGCGCATGTTGATGTAGTCGAAAGTGCCCATCGCGGGCCAGCCGTCCTTGTCGCAGAAGGCGACGGGCGTCCCGTCCTTCGACATCTGCTTGGCCAGGGCGATGAAGTCGTCCCAGGTCTTGGGCTGTTGGTAGCCCTTGGACTGGAAGAGGCTCTTGCGGTGGAAAACGGCCCACGGATAGTAGTAGTAGGGCACGAAGTACTGCTTGCCGGAGTGCGTGGACTGCTCCTTCAGGGCGTCGGAGAAGCCGGTGAAGCCGCTCCACACGTCGCTGATCTCGTGCAGGAGCCCCTTCTCCGCGAAGTACTGCATGCGATACCCCGCGAACCACATGAAGACGTCGTCGGGCGTGCCCTGGAGATAGCGGTTGATGTTCTCCTGGAAGTCGTTGTGGTCCTTGGTGTTGACCTTGACCTTCTTGCCGGACTTCTTCTCGTACGCCGAGAAGGCCGCCGCGTACGCCTTCTTGGGGACCGGGTCCGAGGCGTTGGAACCCACGGTGACTTCGTTCTTGTTTCCGCCGGGCCCGTTGCCGCAGGCGGACAGCAGGGCGGGGAGCGTGAGCGTGCCGGCCCCGACGGCCGCACCACGCAAGAGATTTCGCCGGGACATCCGATGACCTGACGTGCCTTCGGGCACGACGATCCCCTTCAACGATGACTGTGCCATGTCCCCCTCCTCGGGGTGCCACCCAACACAACCGAACGCGAGGCTTGGATCTCACTCCCATGTCGGAGACTCGTCAAGGGTTCCGGCGAGATATCGAACAACCGTTACCACTTCTCTTCCAACAGAGTTGGACAGGTCCTACCGTAAGCGCGCACCCTTGTCGCGGACATGCAGTCATCCTATCTTTCGCGAGTTCGGAGGAACGTAACGATGCGTCACCTTCCCACCCGCACAACCCGCCGAAGAGTGGTCGGAGCACTCGCGACGGCCCTGTTGTGTACGACCGGTCTGACCGCCCCGGAGGCCCTGGCCGCCCCCGCCCCCACCGAAGCCCCAGCGTCCCCCGCCCTGGCGGACGGCCTCGCGCTCACCCCTCCGATGGGTTTCAACAACTGGAACTCCACGCACTGCCGGGCCGAGTTCAACGAGAGCATGGTCAAGGGGATCGCGGACCTCTTCGTGGAGAAGGGGCTCAAAGACGCCGGGTACCAGTACGTCAATCTGGACGACTGCTGGGCCCTGCCGTCCCGGGACGCCGACGGCAAGCTGGTGCCCGACCCCGTGCGCTTCCCGAACGGGATCAAAGCGGTCGCCGACTATGTGCACGCCAAGGGGCTCAAGCTCGGCATCTACACCAGCGCGGGCACGAAGACGTGCGACAGCGTCGGGTTCCCGGGCGCCCTCGGCCACGAGTACAGCGACGCCCAGCAGTTCGCGGACTGGGGCGTCGACTACCTCAAGTACGACAACTGCAACAACCAGGGCGTGGACGCCAAGCTGCGCTACACGACCATGCGGGACGCGCTGAAGGCGACGGGGCGGCCCATCGTCTACAGCCTCTGCGAATGGGGCCAGAACAAGCCCTGGGAGTGGGCCTCGGACGTCGGACATCTGTGGCGAACGACCGGTGACATCAACGACAGCTGGGGCTCGATGCTGTCGATCCTCAAGCAGAACCTGCCCCTCGCCCCGCACGCGGGTCCCGGTCACTGGAACGACCCGGACATGCTGGAGGTCGGCAACGGCGGCATGACCGACACCGAGTACCGCTCGCACTTCTCGATGTGGTCGGTCATGGCGGCTCCGCTGCTCATCGGCTCGGATCTGCGCAAGGCGTCGCCCGCCACCTTCGACATCCTCGACAACAAGGAAGTCATCGCGGTCGACCAGGACCCACTGGGCAACCAGGGCACCGTGCTCTCCTCCGAGGGCGGACGCTGGGTCGTCACCAAGGCAATGAAGGACGGCAGCCGGACGGTGGCACTGTTCAACGAGACCGGCAGCGCCCAGCACATCGCCACGACCGCGGCCGCCGTAGGGCTGCCGGCCGCCCACGGCTACACCCTGCGCGACCTGTGGCAGCACCGGAGCTACAACACCGCCGGCGTCATCTCCGCGACCGTCCCCGCGCACGGCACGGTCCTCGTCCGCGTCTCGGCCGACCGCCACTGGGACGAAAACCCGCCCGCCGTCGAACTCGGCCTGGACGGCAGCCCGTTGGTAGAGGCGGGCAATCCGGTCGCCCTGACGTCGGCGGTGACCGACCTCGGCCGTACGCCCGCGCGGCGCGTCTCGGTGGCGCTGAGCGGCCCGACGGGCTGGAAGGTCGCGGCTGCCTCACCGACCACGGCGGGCACGGTACGCACGGGACACTCCCTGCGTACGAAGTGGCGGGTCACCGCGCCCGAGGGCACGGCCACGGGATCGTACGACCTGACGCTCAAGGCCACGTACCGCTCACCGACCGGCATACGCGCCGAGAGGGTGCTCCCGCTCACGGTGTCGATCGTCGTCGCTCCCCCTTCGGGCGTCTCCTATCTCGGCGACCTGCCGTGGCTGTCGACGGCCAATGGATTCGGCCCTGTTGAGCGCAACACCAGCAACGGGGAGAGCGCCGCGGGCGACGGTCATCCGATCACTCTCGGCGGAGTCGTATACGCCAAGGGACTCGGTGCGCACGCCCCGAGCGCCATCGAGTACTACACCGGCAAGCGGTGCCGGACCGTCACCGCGGATGTCGGCGTCGACGACGAGAAGGGCGCCAAGGGCACCGTCGCGTTCGAGATCTGGGCGGATGGCACGAAGGTTGCCTCGACCGGGGTCCTCACCAACGCCATGCCGGCCCAGCCGGTCTCGGCCGACGTGACCGGCGCCCAGGTGGTTCGCCTCGTCGTCACCGACGGCGGCGACGGCGTCGACTCGGACCACGCGGACTGGGCGGATGCCCGACTGACCTGCTGATCCGTGCGCCGGGCCGGGGGCCTGCGCCGGCTCGGCAGCGGGCGACGACCCGGCCGATCACCCCCTTCTCGGTCGTCGGCCCGACCAGGGCCGGGCCGACCGCGCCCGGGGGACCGGCCCCAGGCAAGCTTCCCGCAGGGGGTGTCGGTCCCGGACCGCGGGCCCGGTCAACCGGCTTGATCCGCGACCGCGCTCCCGCTCACCCCCGGCGGGCCGCCCCAGGCCCCGACGGGTACCAGCCGCGGGCCGGGGCGGCGCTCAGCCCGCGACCCGCTCCGCGGTCGTGCTCGGCTGCCTGCTGAGCGCGGCCGCCGCCGCGCCGACGAGACCGGCGTCCGTGCCCATCAGCGCGGGCGCCACGGTCAGCCGCTGTACGAAGGACAGGGTGGCGTAGTCGGCCAGCGCCTTGCGGAGCGGCTCGAAGAGCACGTCCCCGGCCTTGCCCACTCCCCCGCCGATGACGGCGATGTCGATCTCGACGAGGGTCGCGGTCGCCGCGATGCCCGCCGCCAGCGCCTTCGCCGCGCGTTCGAACGAGGCCACCGCCACCGGGTCGCCCTCGCGCGCGGCGGCGGCCACCGCGGCGGCCGAGGTGTCACCGTCGGGCCCCGGCCGCCAGCCGCCCTCCAGCGCCCGCCGTGCGATGTTCGGACCGCTCGCGATGCGCTCCACGCAGCCGCGCGAACCGCACGGGCAGGGGTCACCGTCGAGGTCCACGCTGATGTGCCCGATGTGGCCCGCGTTGCCCGTGGGACCGGGGTGGAGCTGACCGTTCAGGACCAGCCCACCGCCGACACCCGTCGAGACCACCATGCACAGGGCGTTGTCATGGCCGCGCGCCGCACCCTGCCAGTGCTCGGCGGCCGTGATGGCCACCCCGTCGCCGATCAGCTCGACCGGCAGGCCCCCGGTCGCCGCACGGACCCGCTCGACGAGCGGGTAGTCGCGCCAGCCCGCCACGTTCACCGGACTCACCGTGCCCGCGGAGGCGTCCACCGGCCCCGCGCTGCCGATGCCGACGGTCCCCGTCCGGCTCCACAGCGGTGACCCGGTCAGCTCGCCGAGCACCTCCTCGACGGCCCCCATCACGGTGTCGCCGTCCTCCTGCGCGGGCGTCGCGCGCTGCGCGCGCAGAAGAATGCTGCCGCGGCCGTCCACCAGCGCTCCGGCGATCTTGGTGCCGCCGATGTCGAGCGCGGCCACGAGGTCGGTGTGCATCAGTGTCAGTTCTCCCGGTGAACCTGGTGAAAGGGGCAGACCGGTCTCGCGATGGAGGGCGCAGGCCGGAGAATGCGGTGGACAGTGTCTCCCGCATCTGACAACGTTGTCCAGGCTCTATGCTCGACGCCACATCCTCATACAACCCCATGGACCGACGCACCCCCGTGGACAACAGGACCCGTGGCCGACAGGGACCGCCGCGTGGACGACGGGAACCATGGACGACAGGACAGGACAGCTCATCGTGGCAGAGACCGCCCGCCGATCCGAGAACCGCTACGGCAACCGTCCGACCATGAAGGACGTGGCGGCACGAGCCGGGGTGGGCCTCAAGACGGTCTCGCGGGTCGTCAACGGTGAGCCCGGAGTCACTCCGGACACCGAGCGCCGCGTCCAGGAGGCCATCGACGCGCTCGGCTTCCGCCGCAACGACAGCGCCCGGGTGCTGCGCAAGGGCCGCACCGCGAGCATCGGCCTCGTCCTGGAGGACCTCGCCGACCCGTTCTACGGCCCCCTCAGCCGCGCGGTCGAGGAGGTGGCCCGCGCCCACGGCGCGCTGCTCATCAACGGCTCCAGCGCCGAGGACCCGGACCGCGAACAGGAGCTGGTTCTCGCCCTGTGCGCGCGCCGGGTGGACGGGCTGGTGATCATCCCGGCCGGTGACGACCACCGCTATCTGGAGCCCGAGATCAAGGCGGGCGTCGCCACGGTGTTCGTGGACCGCCCGGCGGGACAGATCGACGCCGACGTGGTGCTGTCCGACAGCTTCGGCGGGGCCCGTGACGGCGTCGCCCACCTGATCGCCCACGGCCACCGCCGGATCGGTTTCATCGGCGACATGCCGCGTATCCACACCGCCGCCGAACGGCTGCGCGGCTACCGGGCGGCCATGGAAGATGCGGGCATACCCGTCGAGGACGACTGGATGTCCCTGGGCGTCACCGACCCGCAGCGGGTTCGGAAGGCGGCCGAGGACATGTTGTCCGGCCCCTCCCCCGTCACCGCGGTCTTCGCCGGCAACAACCGCGTCACCGTCACGGTCGTCCGTGTCATCGCCGAGCGCGGCCGTCCGGTCGCCCTCGTCGGCTTCGACGACATCGAGCTCGCCGACCTTCTCGAACCCGGCGTCACCGTCGTCGCCCAGGACGCCGCCGCCCTCGGCCGCACCGCCGCCGAGCGCCTCTTCCGCCAGCTGGACGGCACTCTCATCACCCCGGAACGCATCGAACTCCCGACCCGTCTGATCACCCGCGGCTCGGGCGAACTGCCGCCCGTGGACTGAGCCGTGGCCGAGCCGGACCCGTGCACCCTCGAAGCGCTCGGCCTCGCCGAGGCGCCCCGCGAGCACCCGCTGAGCTACCCGGGCGCCCGGCCCGAGGAGTCCGTACTCCTCGACGGGGACCGGCTGTTGCCGCTCACGCGCAGGGTGTACGAGGACCGCGTCCCGGTCCTCGCGGTCGGCTCCAACGCCTGCCCTGCCCAACTCCGGCACAAGATGGCGCGGTCCGGGGTGTCGGGCACGATCCCGATGGTGAAGACGCGGGTCTGCGGCCTCGGGGTCGGCGTCTCGGCCCATGTGAGTCCGATGGGGTACGTGTCCGCGTCGCCGTTCCACGCGCCGGGCGCCGTCGGTGAGTTGTTCCTCACGTGGCTGGACGCGGCGCAGCTCGCGGTGGTGGACGCGAGTGAGGGCGTTCCGGTGGCCGAGGGGGCGTACGACCGGGCGTCGCTGTCCGCCTCCGACGTACGGATCGAGCTGGACTCCGGTGAACTCCTGCCGGGCGCCTACGTGTACGTCAACCGCCGCGGAGTGCTCCACAACGGCTCCGGAGCACCTCGCCCGCACCCCGGCGAGCGCCCGCTGCTCGCCTCGCTGCTCGCCGGGTCGGCGCGGCTGCGGGAGCTTTTCGGGCAGACGCCGGAGGAGTTCTGCGCCCGGGCGCGCGGGGACGCCGCGCTCTGCGCACGGGGAACCGAGCTGTTGGCCGCGGAGGGGCTCACCATGGCTTCGGGGCTCGAGAGACACGCGTAGACGGTCCGTCGTCACAGTGCGGGCCCTGTGTGTGGCTGGTCGCGCCCAAGCGGCGGAGCCGCACAGTGTCACAGCCCCGCGACCCTGAAGGCAGGGGGTCTCACTTCCCCGAGATGGTCAGATCGCCTCGCCTCGGCAGGGCAAAACCCTCCAGGTCGGCCCTCGTCAGACCCGTCACCCTCGCCACCTCCGCGATGTCCAGGGCACCGCAGTCCAGGCCGCGCAGGAGGTAGCCGCTGAGGGCCTTGGCGGTGGCGGGCTCGTCCATGACGTCGCCGTCGGTGTGGCTGGCGTAGCGGGCGAGGCGGGCGGCGGCCTGTTCGAAGCCCTCGCGGTAGAAGGCGAAGACGGCGGCGTAGCGGGTCGAGATGTGGCCGGGGTGCATGTCCCAGCCCTGGTAGTAGGCGCGGGCCAGGGCGCGGCGGGTGAGGCCGTAGTGGAGGCGCCAGGCGTCGTGGACCTTCTCGGTGGGGCCGATCGGCAGGACGTTGGTGGAGCCGTCCGAGACGCGTACGCCGGTGCCCGCGGCCGCGACCTGCATGATCGCCTTGGCATGGTCGGCGGCCGGGTGGTCGCTGGCCTGGTAGGCGGCGCTGACGCCGAGGCAGGCGCTGTAGTCGAAGGTGCCGTAGTGCAGTCCGGTGGCGCGGCCCTCGGCGGCCTGGATCATCCGGGCGACGGTCGCGGTGCCGTCGGTCGCGAGGATGGACTGGCTGGTCTCGATCTGGATCTCGAAGCCGATGCGGCCGGGCTCCAGACCGCGCGCCTTCTCGAACTCCTCCAGGAGCCGGACCATCGCGGTGACCTGCTCGGCGTACGTCACCTTGGGCAGCGTCAGCACGAGGCCCGCGGGCAGGCCTCCCGACTCCATCAGGCCCGTCAGGAAGATGTCGAGCGTGCGGATGCCCCGGTCTCGTACCGGCGCCTCCATGGACTTCATGCGGATGCCCATGTACGGGGCGGCCGTGCCGTTCTCGTACGCCTCGGCGATCAGGCGGGCCGCGCGGGCCGCCGCCTCGTCCTCCTCGGCGTCCGGGCGCGGGCCGTAGCCGTCCTCGAAGTCGACCCGCAGGTCCTCGACGGGCTCGCGCTCCAGCTTGGCGCGTACGCGGTCGTACACGGGTTGGGCGAGGTCGTCGGTGAGACCGAGGACGGCGGCGAAGGACGCGGCGTCGGGGGCGTGCTCGTCGAGGGCGGCGAGGGCCCGGTCGCCCCAGGAGCGGATGGTGTCGGCGGCGAACACGTCGCCGGGGACGTACACGGTGTGGACGGGCTGCCGGGTGCCGGGGTCTCCGGGGTAACGCCGCGCCAGTTCGGCGTCGACCGGGGCGAGGGAGGCGCTGATCTCCTCGCTGACGGCTCCCGCGAGGCTCGTCGCCACGTTCTCCTGCTGGCCCTGACCCATCCCACACCCTCCAGTTTTCCGCTCCACGGAATCAATAATCCGTAGAGCGAAGTTATCCATGGTGTTTACCGATGGTCAACACCTGTCCACGGCATGGTCCGTCATGTGCACTCCTGCCCCACGCCTTCTTTCGCGTCGCGGGACACACCCCTCATGCTGGCCCCGAGGGGAGGGGATCACACATGTCGAACACCCGCAGAGTGACGCGACGCATGGGTCTGCGGACGGTGGTGGCCGCCGCGGTCGCCGCACCCCTGCTCACCACGGCGTCCGCCTCCGCCAGCCGGCGTGGCGGCCACCGTCTGGAGATCATGACGTTCAACCTGCGCTTCGCGAGCACCGCCGAGCCCGACAGCTGGGCCGCGCGCCGCCCTGTGATGCGCGCGCTGTTGCGCCGGGAGTCGCCCCACGTCATCGGCACCCAGGAGGGCATCTACCAGCAACTGCGTGACATCGATTCCGACCTCGGACCGCACTACGACTGGATCGGCACGGGCCGCAAGGGCGGCAGCCATGACGAGGCGGTGGCGATCTTCTTCGACACCCGACGGCTGGCCCCGGTCGAGCACGACAGCTTCTGGCTCTCCGACACCCCCGAGCTGATCGGCTCGAACACCTGGGGCGCCGCCTTCCCGCGCATCGTCACCTGGGTCCGCTTCCGCGACCTGCGGGACGCACGGGAGTTCTATGTGCTCAACACCCATCTGGACCACGCGAGCCAGTACGCACGCATGCGTGCCGCGAGTCTGATGTCCGAACGCATCGCCCGCTTCGACCGCGCTCTGCCGCTCGTCGTGACCGGCGACTTCAATGCCGTCGCCCACCAGAACCCGGTGTACGAAGCGATGCTGGGCACCGGGCTCGTCGACACCTGGGACGCGGCGGCCGAGCGCGGCACGCTCTACGGGACCTTCCACGGCTACCAGCCGTTGACGCCGGACGGCGACCGTATCGACTGGATCCTGGTCGGCCCCGGGGTGACCGTGCACCGGGCGGCCGTCAACACCTTCGCGGTGGACGGTCAGTTCCCCAGTGACCATCTGCCCGTGCAGACCTGGCTGAGCCTGGCATGAGCGAGGCCCCCGTGACCGCTCGCGCGGTCACGGGGGCCTCGTACAGCCGGAGCCGGACTCGATCAGCCCTTGCGGGTCTTGATCTCCTCGGTGAGCTGCGGGACGACCTCGAAGAGGTCGCCGACCACGCCGTAGTCGACCAGGTCGAAGATCGGGGCCTCGGCGTCCTTGTTGATCGCCACGATCGTCTTCGACGTCTGCATACCGGCGCGGTGCTGGATCGCGCCGGAGATGCCGGAGGCGATGTACAGCTGCGGCGAGACGGACTTACCGGTCTGGCCGACCTGATTGGTGTGCGGGTACCAGCCGGCGTCCACCGCGGCACGCGAGGCACCCACGGCCGCGCCGAGGGAGTCGGCGAGCGCCTCGATGATCGGGAAGTTCTCGGCGCCGTTGACGCCACGGCCGCCGGAGACCACGATCGCGGCCTCGGTCAGCTCGGGGCGGCCGGTCGACTCGCGCGGGGTACGCGCGGTGACCTTGGTGCCGGTGGCCTTCTCGGAGAAGGAGACCGCGAGGGCCTCGACGGCGCCCGCGGCCGGGGCGGCCTCCACGGCGGCCGAGTTCGGCTTGACCGTGATGACCGGGGTGCCCTTGGCGACACGGGACTTGGTGGTGAAGGAGGCGGCGAACGCGGACTGCGTGGCCACCGGGCCCTCGTCACCGGCCTCCAGGTCGGTCGCGTCGGTGATGATGCCGGAGCCGATGCGGACCGCGAGGCGGGCCGCGATCTCCTTGCCCTCGGCGGAGGACGGCACGAGCACGGCGGCCGGGGAGACGGCCTCGTACGCGGCCTGGAGCGCGTCCACCTTCGGGACGACCAGGTAGTCGGCGTACTCGGCGGCGTCGTGCGTGAGGACCTTGACCGCGCCGTGCTCGGCGAGCGCGGGGGCGGTGGCCTCGGCGCCGGAGCCGAGGGCGACGGCGACGGGCTCGCCGATGCGGCGGGCCAGCGTCAGCAGCTCCAGGGTGGGCTTGCGGACGGCGCCGTCCACGTGGTCGACGTAGACGAGAACTTCAGCCATGGGACTTCTTCTCTCCTGCTTACGAAAGTTGAGGGGCGGTCAGCGAGTGGAGGTTCAGCGAGCCTCGAACGGGCCTTAGATGAACTTCTGGCCCGCGAGGAACTCGGCGAGCTGCTTGCCGCCCTCGCCCTCGTCCTTGACGATCGTGCCGGCCGTGCGCGCCGGGCGCTCGGTCGCGGAGTCGACCTTGGTCCAGGCACCCTCGAGACCGACCTCGTCCGCCTCGATCTCCAGGTCCTCCAGGTCCCAGGACTCCACCGGCTTCTTCTTGGCGGCCATGATGCCCTTGAAGGAGGGGTAGCGCGCCTCACCCGACTGGTCGGTCACCGACACGACCGCCGGGAGGGAGGCCTCCAGCTGCTCGGAGGCGCTGTCACCGTCACGGCGGCCCTTGACGACGCCGTCCTCGACGGAGACCTCGGAGAGCAACGTGACCTGCGGTACGCCCAGGCGCTCGGCCAGCAGGGCGGGGACGATACCGGCGGTGCCGTCGGTCGAGGCCATGCCGGAGATGACCAGGTCGTAGCCGGCCTTCTCGATCGCCTTGGCGAGCACCAGCGACGTACCGATCGCGTCGGTGCCGTGCAGGTCGTCGTCCTCGACGTGGATGGCCTTGTCCGCGCCCATGGAAAGCGCCTTGCGCAGCGCGTCCTTGGCGTCCTCGGGGCCGACGGTCAGCACGGTGATCTCGGCGTCGTCCGCTTCGTCGGCGATCTGCAGCGCCTGCTCCACCGCGTATTCGTCGAGCTCCGAGAGCAGACCGTCCACGTCGTCACGGTCCACGGTCAGGTCATCGGCGAAGTGCCGGTCGCCAGTGGCGTCGGGCACGTACTTCACAGTGACAACGATCCTCAAGCTCACGCCGGCTCTCCTACTGCATCGTCATTTCTGGGCTGCCTTCTTTCAGGCAGCATAGGCGCCTGAAGCGGCCGATCCCGGTCGGGGCGGCCCGCGCTCCGAACGAAATATTACTCGTCAGTACACCCAGTTCCTGCCCACTAAGCAAGCGCTTTGAAGTGTGACCTTGGCAACGCTGCGTAACCGACGAGTAGGACTCACCGGTAGGACCGGCGAGTAGCTTCAGTCGCGCAGGCCGTTGAAGCGTCCCTGGTGGTACAGCAGCGGGCGGCCCGCGCCCGACGGATCACCGAGGACGACCTCGGCCAGCACGATGCGATGATCCCCGGCCGGCACCCGCGTCACGACCCGGCAGACGAGCCAGGCCAGTACGCCGTCGAGGACGGGAACACCTTCCGGGCCCTTGCGCCAACGGGTGGGCGCGCCGAAGCGGTCGGCGCCGCTGCGGGCGAAGGTGGCGGCGAGTTCCTGCTGGTGCTCGCCGAGTATGTGGATGCCGACATGGTCGGACTCGGAGATCGCGGGCCAGCTGGAGGCGCCGACCCCGATGCCGAAGGAGACGATCGGGGGCTCGGCGGAGACCGAGCTGAGCGAGGTGGCGGTGAAGCCCACGGGGCCCGAGCCGCCCTGCGCCGTGATCACGGCGACACCGGCCGCGTGCTGCCGGAAGACGGAGCGCAGGAGGTCGGGTGAGGCGGGTTGCGCATCGGGAGAGGCGAGCCGAAAAGTGTCCAGGTCGGGCGTGGCCGTCATGGAGTCGTCCTTCTGCGAGTGGTGACGAGCAGGTCCGTAGGTGCTCAACAGACCGGACAGCGCGCACTCGCGGTGCGGGCCAGGTCCACGTGGACACGCTCGAAGAGAAGGAGTTCCGGGGGCATACGGTCAGGTTGACGATAGGTGGTGCGTGCAGTCAAGTACGTCCGGCCATCTGCGAGATGCCTCACCATGATCGCCACGGGTCAGACGGCCTCTCCCAGCGCCGCGATCACATCCGCCTTGCGCGGCTGTCCGGTCGCGCGCCGCACGATCCGTCCGTCGGCGTCGAGGACGAGCACGGTGGGGGTCTTGAGGATCTCGAGTGCGCGGACGAGTTCGAGGCGGTCCTCGGCGTCGATCTCCACGTGGTGCACACCCGGGACCATTCCGGCCACCTCGGTGAGCACCCGCCGGGTGGCCCGGCAGGGAGCGCAGAAAGCGCTGGAGAACTGGACGAGCGTGGCCCGTTCACCGAGCTCCTCCCCCAACTCCGCCGCGCCGAGCCGCTTTCCGCCGTCACGCCCGCGCACTCTCACCCTCCCGTTCCGCCGCCGTTGCAGCACTCCGAACGCACTCGCCGCCGCGAGCACCACCACGCACACCACAAGTCCGGTCATCTCCAGCACAAGCATTCACGAGACCGCAAAGATTCCCGGGTCCATGAACCGCCCTTCATACGGAATGCTTGATTCATGGACATTGACGCAAGAGGGCCGCGGTTCGGTGCGGCCGTGACGACCGTCGTACTGGCGGCCGTTCTGACCACCGGCAGCACCTGGCTGCTGGCCTGGCAGGTACTGGCGTTCGCACTGGGCGCCTCGGGCGGCGTGGCGCGCTCTCCTTACGGCTGGCTGTTCCGGAAGGTCGTACGCCCCCGCCTCGGGCCGCCGGCACAGTTCGAGTCGCCTCAGCCGCCGCAGTTCGCGCAGGCCGTCGGGCTCGTGTTCGCCGTGGTCGGGCTGATCGGTTTCACGGCGGGGCCCGACTGGCTGGGGTTCGCCGCGACCGGCTGCGCGCTGGCGGCCGCGTTCCTCAACGCGGCGTTCGGGTACTGCCTGGGCTGCGAGATGTACCTGCTCGTACGTCGGGTGACGGTACGCGCCCGGTGACGGTGAGTTAGAAGGCCGAGGTCGTTCAGGGGACAAGTGACGAGGATCTCGCCGCATCGCGGCACCAGGACTGGCCACTCGTCCGTTCTTCGGGCACGATCTGCGCAATGCCGTAAACCTACGGCTGCGTAACTTTCCCGCCGGGAGACCCCTTCCCGAGCAGAGAGAAAGGGTCCACCCCGTCCATGGCAGAGCTTGTCTACCGTCCTGTCGTCGGTCTCGCCCAAGTGTTGTTCAAGGCCTGGGACCTCAAGATCGACTGCAAGGGATCGGAGAACATTCCGCGCTCGGGCGGCGCCGTGCTGGTCAGTAACCACATCAGTTATCTGGACTTCATCTTCGACGGTCTGGCCACCCTGCCGCAGAAGCGCCTGGTGCGTTTCATGGCGAAGGAGTCGGTCTTCCGGCACAAGATCTCCGGTCCGCTGATGCGGGGCATGAAGCACATCCCGGTGGACCGCAAGCAGGGCGAGACGGCGTATCAGCACGCGCTGGATTCACTGCGGTCCGGCGAGATCGTCGGCGTCTTTCCCGAAGCGACCATCTCCCAGTCCTTCACCCTGAAGAGCTTCAAGTCGGGTGCCGCGCGCATGGCCCAGGAGGCCGGCGTGCCGCTGATCCCGATGGCCCTGTGGGGCACCCAGCGGCTGTGGACCAAGGGCCACCCGCGCAACTTCAAGCGCAGCCACACCCCGATCACCATCCGGGTCGGCGAACCGGTGGAGGCGCCGCAGGACCAGTACGCGGGCGCCATCACCCGGCGGCTGCGCGAGCGCGTCCAGGAGCTCCTGGAGGCCGCGCAGCGTGCCTATCCGGTCCGCCCCAAGGGCCCGGACGACACCTGGTGGATGCCCGCACACCTCGGCGGCACGGCGCCGACCCCCGAAGAGGTCAAGGCGGCCGAGGCCCGCTGAATCGTCACGCCGGGGCGTGGACGGTGCTCCACCCCCCGGGGCCGAACGTCTCCAGGAGTTCGGCGAGTTCGGCCCCGTCGCACTGCACCGCCCCGCCCCGCCCGCGTCCGGGTGATGGGCGGCCGGTCTCAGAGTGCGCTGGGGAGCGTCTTCCAGAGGTACGGCCGGTCGGGGGCGGCCTTGAGGGCGCTCAGCACGACCGGGTGAGGTTCGGCGTACAGGACCGGATAGTCCAACTCATCGAATTCGGGATCGGGCGTGAAGGCCAGTCGCTCGCCGTCCAGGGAGAACTGGGCGTCCACGCCCGGCTTGTTGCCGCGGGGGTCCTGCCGGTGCCAGGCGCCGTTGAACCGTACGGCGACGAGACCGTGCACCTCGTCGAACTTCTGGTAGCAGAACGCCGTCGGGATGTCCTCGGCCCGCAACAGCGCGGCCAGGGCGTGGGCCTTGGCGTAGCAGATGCCGGTGCGCCGCTCCAGCACGTCGGAGGCACGCCAGGTGACCCGAAGATCGCCGGAGTCCTGCGAGTGCGGGATGGTGTCGCGCACGAATTCGAAAGCCGCCCGCGCATAGGCATACGAGTCGAGGACCCCCTCGGCCAGCCGCGCGGCCGTCTCCCGTACGAACGGATGGTGATGGTCGATGACCTCGTCGGCGGCCAAGTAGGCAGACAGGTCGGCAGTGTCCTGGATCAGCTCCATGCCCGGAGAGCATAGGAATGCGGCCACCCGAGAGTCAATGACTTTTCAGGTGACCGCATATCTATGCAGACACTGGCGCTCGGGTCACGAGTGAGCCATCTCCTCCTTGAGTGCCGCCACGAACCCGTCGACGTCGTCCTCGGTCGTGTCGAAGGAGCACATCCAGCGGACGTCGCCCGCCGCCTCGTCCCAGAAGTAGAAGCGGTAGTGCTTCTGGAGCCGCTCGCTCACGTCGTGCGGGAGACGCGCGAAGACGGCGTTGGCCTGGACCGGGTGGAGGATCTCCACGCCGTGCACCGCGCGCACGCCCTCGGCCAGCCGCTGGGCCATCTGGTTGGAATGGCGGGCGTTGCGCAGCCACAGGTCCTTGGCGAGCAGCGCCTCCAACTGCACGGAGACGAATCGCATCTTGGAGGCGAGCTGCATGGACAGCTTGCGCAGGTGCTTCATGTGACTGACCGCGTCCTGATTGAGGACGACGACAGCCTCGCCGTACAGCGCGCCGTTCTTCGTCCCGCCGAGACTCAGGAGGTCGACGCCGACCGCGTTGGTGAACGTGCGCATGGGCACGTCCAGGGAGGCGGCCGCGTTGGCTATCCGGGACCCGTCCAGGTGCACCTTCATGCCGTGCGCGTGGGCGTGGTCGCAGATCGCGCGGATCTCGTCGGGCGTGTAGAGGGTGCCCAGTTCGGTGCTCTGGGTGATCGAGACGACCTGCGGCATCGCGCGGTGCTCGTCGTCCCAGCCGTAGGCCTGACGGTCGATCAGCTCGGGGGTGAGCTTGCCGTCGGGCGTGGGCACGGTGAGCAGCTTGAGGCCGCCCATGCGCTCGGGGGCGCCGCCCTCGTCGACGTTGATGTGCGCGCTCTCCGCGCAGATCACCGCGCCCCAGCGGTCGGTGACCGCCTGGAGCGCGACCACGTTCGCGCCGGTCCCGTTGAAGACCGGGAAGGCCTCGGCGGTGGCGCCGAAGTGGCTGCGGATGATCTGCTGGAGGTTCGCCGTGTAGTCGTCCTCGCCGTACGCGACCTGGTGCCCGCCGTTGGCCAGGGCCACGGCGGCGAGCACCTCGGGGTGGGCCCCCGCGTAGTTGTCGCTGGCGAAGCCGCGGACGGACGGGTCGTGGTGACGCCGGGCGTCGGTCTTCGCAGGGTTCACGGCTTCTCGGTCAGCCACAGACGGTTTCCGTTCACTTCACCGGCGGGCTGCGACCAGACGCCGGCGATGGCCTCGGCCAGATCCTCGACGTCCGTGAAGCCCGCGAACTTCGCGTTCGGGCGCTCGGCGCGCATCGCGTCGTGCACCAGTGCCTTGACCACCAGGATGGCAGCCGCGGAAGTCGGCCCCTGCTCGCCCCCGGCCTTGCGGAAGTAGTCCGCCATGGCCAGCGTCCACGCCTCCGCGGCGGCCTTGGCGGCGGCGTATGCGGCGTTGCCCGCGGTGGGCTTGCTCGCGCCCGCGGCGCTGATCAGGAGGTAGCGGCCACGGTCGCTGCGCTGCAACGCCTCGTGGAACGCGAGGGAGGTGTTCTGCACCGTGCGGATGAGCAGCAGCTCCAGGAAGTCCCAGTCGTCGAGGCTCGTCCTGGTGAAGGTCTCGCTGCCCCGCCAGCCGCCGACCAGGTGGACCAGGCCGTCGACGTGGCCGAAGTCCTTCTCGACGCGGATGGCCCAGTCACGGGTCGACTGGAGGTCGAGCAGGTCGACCGTGTCGCCGATGACGGTGGCACCGCCGTGCCCGTAGCGGGCCGCGTCCACGGCCTCCGCGAGCCGCTCGGGATCGTTGTCCGATCCGATGACGGTCGCGCCCGCGTCGGCGAGCCGGGCCAGCGTCGCGCGCCCGGCGGGTCCACCCGCTCCGGCGACCGCGATCACCGCGCCGCTGAGAGGTCCGTTGCCGTTTCCGTGTGACATCGCCTTCGCCTCCTGAACATCCCCGGTACGAGCGCTCACGCGGCGGCCCGCTGGGCGCTCGTCGCGGTGATGCCCTTGGTGGAGGCGATCACGTTCTTCAGTTTCTTGGAGAGCGCCTCATAGAACATGCTCAGCGGAAACTCGTCCGGAAGCACGTCGTCGACGAGCTTACGGGGCGGCTGGGTCAGATCGAGGGCGTCCGGGCCCTTGGCCCAGCGGGAGCCGGGGTGCGGGGCGAGATAGGTGGACACGAGCTCGTACGCCTTGAACCAGTGGACGAGCTTGGGGCGGTCGATGCCGGCCCGGTAGAGGTCCTCGATCACGGCGCACAGCTGGTTGGTGATCTGCGGGGCGCGCTGCCAGTCGATGTGCAGCTTGTTGTCGGTCCAGCGGACGACGTCGTGCTGGTGCAGGTAGGCGAAGAGGAGCTGGCCACCGAGACCGTCGTAGTTGCGGACACGGTCGCCGGTGACGGGGAAGCGGAACATCCGGTCGAAGAGCACCGCGTACTGCACGTCACGACCGTGCTGGTGGCCCTCGGCCTCCAGCTTCACGGCCTCCTTGAACGCGGTGAGGTCGCAGCGCAGCTCCTCGAGGCCGTACATCCAGAACGGCTGGCGCTGCTTGATCATGAACGGGTCGAACGGCAGGTCGCCGTGGCTGTGGGTGCGGTCGTGGACCATGTCCCACAGCACGAAGGCCTGCTCGCAGCGCTCCTGGTCGTGGACCATCGCGGCGATGTCCTCGGGCAGCTGAAGGCCCAGGACGTCCACGGCGGCGTCGGTGACGGCGCGGAAGCGGGCGGCCTCGCGGTCGCAGAAGATGCCGCCCCAGGAGAATCGTTCCGGCGCCTCGCGCACGGCGATCGTCTCCGGGAAGAGGACGGCCGAGTTGGTGTCGTAGCCCGCCGTGAAGTCCTCGAAGGTGATGCCGCAGAACAGCGGGTTGTCGTAGCGGGTGCGCTCCAGCTCGGCCAGCCAGTCCGGCCAGACCATGCGCAGCACGACCGCCTCGAAGTTGCGGTCCGGGTTGCCGTTCTGCGTGTACATCGGGAAGACGACCAGGTGCTGGAGGCCGTTCTCGCGGTGCGCGGCGGGCTGGAAGGCCAGCAGCGAGTCCAGGAAGTCGGGCACCTGGAAGCCACCGTCGGACCAGCGGCGCAGGTCCTTCACGAGTGCCTCGTGGTACTCGGCGTCATGCGGGAGCAGCGGGGCGAGCTGCTCGATGGCGTCTACGGCACGGCGTACGGCCAGATCGGCATCGGCCGTGTCCGGGGCACCCTCGGCCTCGAAGTCGATCGACCCGTCCTTGGACTGCCAGGGCCGGATCTCCTCCACGGCATCCTTGAGCACGGGCCAAGCCGGGTGCTCCACCACCCTGCCCACGGGAGGAACCCGCTCCTCCACACCCACTGGCACAAGAATTTCCGTCATCTCTCACCCTCCACGGGAGAACCTCGCGTATGCACACCGTATGTATATGAGGTTCCTTCCCGCAAGGGGAGACTCGATAGATTATCCTGCACCACCCCAACTTCACCGCTCTTTTTCCTGCCGAATGCCGTGGAGGCGACTACTTCCGCTAAGCGGCGCCGGACACACGGGCATCCGCGGGAAGCGCAGGGAAGTGGCAGGAGCAACGACCCCGGGGCGCTCGGGGTCAACCGCCAGAGGACTCGCCCACGCGCGGGTGGCGCGCCCCGGCGGCAACGGCCCGCTCTCCCCTTGCGGCAGACACGCCCTGCCTGGCGTACGAGCGGGTACATCGCGCGGCGGGACGATTAGGCTGCGGCCTTGCGCGTGGGTGCCGCCGAGACCACGCGCGAGCCGAGCCGCCGTCGACGGAAGCGAGTCGAATCTTGAACTTCCTCACCATCGGTCATCGCGGAGTGATGGGTGTAGAACCCGAGAACACCCTCCGTTCCTTCATCGCCGCCCAGCACGCGGGCCTCGACCTGATCGAACTCGATCTGCATCTGAGCAAGGACGGCGCGCTGGTCGTCATGCACGACGCGGACGTGGACCGTACGACCGACGGTTCGGGGCCGATCGCCGAGATGACCCTCGCCGAGCTGCGCGCCCTGGACGCCGGGCACGGTGAGCGCGTGCCCGTCTTCGAAGAGGTCCTGGACGCTGTCAGGGCCCCGCTGCAGGCCGAGATCAAGGACACGGCGGCGGCACGGGCGCTCGCCGAGGTGATGCACCGGCGCGATCTGGTGGGGCGGGTCGAGGTGTCGTCGTTCCACGACGAGGCGATCGCCGAGATCACCCGGCTCGTGCCGGGCGTCCGCACTGCGCTCGTCGCGAGCCGCTACGGCGTCGATGTCGTGGACCGCGCTGTGGAGGCCGGCGCCGCCACCGTCTGCCTCAACATCCGCCGGCTGACCCTGGAGGTCGTCGAGCACGCCCGCAAGGCCGATCTGCGGATCATCGGCTGGGTGGTGAACACCCAGGACCACCTGCGGCTGGTGCGCGCGCTGGAGCTGGACGGCGCGACCACCGACTACCCCCAGATCAAACGCACCGGCCGCTTCACGGCCTGAGGATCACTCCGCCGGCTGCGCCAGGGGCTTGACCAGCAGCTCGAACTGCAGGTCGTCGCGCTGCGGAATGCCGAAGCGCTCGTCGCCGTACGGGAAGGGGGTCATCCTTCCCGTACGGCGGTAGCCGCGCCGCTCGTACCAGGCGATGAGGTCCTCGCGTACGGAGATCACGGTCATGTGCATCTCCGCGACGCCCCAGGTCTCGTGGGCGTGCCGCTCCGCCTCGGCGATGATCACCTTGCCCAGGCCGCCGCCCTGGAGTGCGGGACTGACCGCGAACATGCCGAAGTAGGCGTGGTCTCCACGGTGTTCGAGCTGACAGCAGGCGACGACCGCGCCGTCCCGCTCCACGGTCAGGAGGCGGCTGTCCGGCGACTTGATGACGGCGAGCACGCCCTCGGGGTCGGTCCGCTGCCCTTCGAGGATGTCCGCCTCCGTGGTCCAACCGGTCCGGCTGGAGTCACCGCGGTAGGCCGACTCGATCAGCACGACGAGGGCGTCCACATCGGCGTCGGTGGCATCGCGGAAGGTCAGTCCGGTGGCGGCGGCGGTGTCCATGGAACGGTTCTCCGAAATCTCTGGCGCGGCTCGGGCACCGCTGAGCGTAACGCCCCCGTTGTCGGCGCCCTAGGCTCCGGGGCATGGTGCATGTACTGAGCAGTCGGATCCTTCTGCGGCCCACCGACCCGGAGCGCTCCCGCGCCTTCTACGGCGAGCGGCTGGGCCTCGCCGTCCACCGGGAGTTCGGGACGGGCCCCGAGCGCGGCACGGTCTACTTCCTCGGCGGCGGCTTCCTGGAGGTCTCGGGCCGCTCCGAGACCCTTGCCTCGCCCGCGCTCAGGCTGTGGCTCCAGGTGGCCGACGCCGATGCGGCGTACGAGGAGCTCTCGGCGGCCGGGGTCGACATCCTGCGCCCGCCGGTGAAGGAACCGTGGGGGCTGATCGAGATGTGGATCGCGGATCCGGACGGTGTCGAGATCGTGCTCGTGGAGATCCCGGCGGATCATCCGCTGCGCTATCGCCCCGGAATCTGAGCGCACGACGCCCTACGCCGGATGGCCACGGCCCGGGCACGGGCATAGCGTGCTGGAGGGGCCTTCTGGCGGAAGGGCGGAGGAACCTCATGAAGCTCGACAAGCCGGTGACCGGCGGTCCGTGCTGGACCGAGCTCGGGACCAGTGATCTGGAGGCGGCCAAGCGCTTCTACGCCGATCTGTTCGGCTGGCGTCCGGAGACCGACCCGCGCCAGGAGGCGGGCGGCTACACGGTCGCACACCTCGGCGACGCGCCGGTCGCGGCGCTCTCCCCGCTGTACCAGGAGTCGCAGCCCGTCGCCTGGAACGTGTCGTTCGCGGTGGCCGACGCCGACACCGCCGTGGACGCGGTGCAGGCCGCGGGCGGCACGGTCGTCCTCGGCCCGATGGACGTGTTCGACGTCGGGCGTTTCGCGGTGGCGTTCGACCCGACCGGCGCGGCCTTCCAGCTGTGGCAGGCACGGGCCTTCCCGGGCGCGGGGCTGTTCAACGCGCCGGGCGCGCTCGGCTGGGTGGAGCTGCTGACGCGCGCCCCGGACCGGGCCGTCGAGTTCTACACCACTGTGTTCGGCTGGACCGTGAGCGCCTCCGAGCACTACACGCAGTGGGGCATCGACGGAGCCGACTTCGGCGGCATGGTGGCGATGGACGACAACTTCCCGCACGCGCTGCCGCCGCACTGGCTGCCGTACTTCGCGGTCGAGGACGTGGACGCCACCGCGAACGCCGCCGTCGGGGCGGGCGGCAGCATTCTCATGGAGCCCACGTCCGTGCCGGAGGGGCCCCGGATCGCCGTCCTGCGGGACCCGCAGGGGGCGTTCTTCGGGGTTCATGTGGCGGGCGAGGAGGGCTAGGGCCTGTCCGGACGCTCGGCCGGAACTCATGCCAGGGGAGTCACCGCCACCTGGTCGATGACCGGCGCGTACGCGGAGCGCTGTCGGTGGGCGTTGGTGGTGTCGCCGTCGAAGTCCGGCCGTTCGTCGGCGGTGAAGGTGAGGGTGTTGGCGCCCGTGTTCAGGGTGACGGGGACGGTGAGGTCCCAGAAGTTGTTGAAGTGGAAGGTGGTGGGGAAGAGGATCCGGTGCGCCGGCGCCCCGTTCACGGACAGCTCCGCGTGGCGGCAGACCGGGTCGGGGTTGTAATGCGTGGCCGGGGGCTGCTCGCCGTTGGAGTAGCGGACGGTCACGGCATGACGTCCGGTGCGTGTCGCCGTGACCTTCAGGGTGAGGGCGTTGTCCGGCCCCCGGCCGATTCCCTCGACCGCCTTCCCGCCGGTGGCGAAGGTGTGGGCACCCGTCACCGTGGCCTCGCCCGTCACCGTGCCCTCCTCGGCGGGGTACACGGTAGTCCTGAGGCGTCCGGTTCCCGGTCCCACGCACAGCCGGTCGAGGACGAGGTGCCGCGAAGTGCCGGTCACCGTCAGCTTGTTGATGCCACCGGCCAGGAACAGCGGGATCCCGTCCCGGTCGAGACCCCCCACCTCCACCCCGTTGACCGTCAACAGCCCTTCTCCCGAATCGAGTTGATCAAACGTCACCAGTGCCTCGCCGTCAGCGGCCGCGTGTACCCAGAACGTGGCGGTGCCTCCGCGCGGCAGCAGCACGGCACCCGGCCCGCAGGCGCCGCGGTGCTCGTACGTCACGCGGGCACCGGCGCCGAGGCCCGCGTACGCGGCCTCGTACAGCGCGGGCGCCCTCACGTGCGCGTCCCGCAGGACGAGGTCGATCCGGTCGATGATCGCGTCGCCCTTGGTGGCGCCGAGGTCGGGGTCCCGCGCGGACAGGGTGAGCGTGTGCGCTCCCGCTGTCAGCTCCACCCGGGTGTCGGTGTGCCCCCAGACGACCGGCTTGTAGCCGAGGGGGAGGCGCAGCTCCTGGGGAGCCGAGCCGTCGACACGCAGGAAGACGTTGGTGGGGCCCTGCTCCTGCACGAGTTCGTGGAGGTTGTGGGAGTTGGCGAAGACGCTCAGGTCGTACGTCCCGTCCTGTGGGACCTCGACGGAGAAGGCGACGACGAGGTCGGAGCCGGTGCGTAGTCCGCCGACATGGTAGGTGCCCGAGGTGGCGAACCTGTCGACGTCGCAGGGGGATCCCTCGGGCCCGTTCCTCGAGTGACCCTCGCCCGTGCAGGTCGCGTTCTGCGCGTGGTACGACCGGCGCCAGCCGATCGAGGGCGGTGCGAGGACCCCGTCGCCGCCGGGCGAGAGGATGACCTCGTAGGCGGACATCGCGTCGAGGCCGGCGAGGGGAAGGACCACCCTGCCTTCGCCGACCGGCAGTTCGAGGTCCTTGATGCGCAACGGCTGTGCCGAGGCGCCGACCTGGCCGGTCCACGGGATCTCGTGGAGCCTGGCGTGGACCGTGCCGCCGAAGATCTCGGCGGAGACGTTCTCGAAGACGAGATCCGCGGTGCCGCCGCTGCCGCCGAACAGGGCGCGGGCCTGGCGCTTGTCGCGGTCGAGCGTGGCGACACCCTGGAGGGTGTACTGGACGTTGGGGTGCGGCGCCCGCACCTGGACGGTGCGGCCGGTCATCCGGCCGTAGGTGTGGAACAGCCACCACTGGCCGTTGCCCTTGTTCGCCTCGACCGCCGAGTCGTTGAGGTTGCCGTCGATGTTCCAGTACGCCATGTCGGCGTCGATCTTCGACTCCTCGATGGCGGAGATCCACTGGATCATCTGCCCGGGCACGGACAGGTGGTAGTTGTGCGCGTACTCGTTGATGTTGACGGGGAGGGGCCCGATCCCCAAGTCACGTTCCATGTCACGGTACTTGGCGACGTTCGTACGGATCGCGGCGGGCGTCGACAGCTCGTGCCAGGTCACCACGTCCGGGAGGACGTCATGGGCCTTGGCGAACTCCAGGAAGCCCCGCACCTCCTCGTACAGGACGCAGGTGTTGGGGCCCGCGATGCGCGCGTGCGGGTCGAGGCGCTTGATGAGGCGGTGGAGGTCCTTCCAGGCGGCGAAGTAGTGCCGCGGGTCGGTGTGCCAGGAGGTCTTGTCGTAGCTCCACTCCCCCGTGCCGAACATGTTGCCTTCGGGTTCGTTGAACGGTACGTAGACGATGCGGGACTTACGGGCACCCGTCGTCAGGACCTGCCTGACCTGCTTCTCCACCCTGGCCCGGTAGTCGGCGAGGCGTTCCTCGCCGGTGGCGCCGGGCCACTGGTAGGGGAAACCGCGGTAGATGTCGGTCATGTAGAGGTAGACGTCCCTGCCGCCGCAGTCCACGAAGGAGGGCAGGATTTCGAGGGCGTCTGCGCCGGGGTGCTGGAGGCCGTCCTGGGCCTTGGTCGACACCGTGCGGACGTACATGCCCTCGACCACGTTGCGGCTGGGCACTCCGTCGCCGTACAGGCCGTAGAGCGTGCCGCTCGCCCCGCCGTGGAAGGCTCCGGTGTCGGTGCCGAGGTCGATGGTGAGCGTCTCGGTGTCTGCTGCCACTGCGCCTCCGCGGTCACGCTGCTTGTTCGACATCCCGTACGTCAGCCGGAACTCCGAACCGGGCGAGCCTGAACGTAGGAGCGCCGCGCGGCTCGTGTCAACGGCGAGTGACCACGAAGCATGTGGACCCCGGCCCGGCTCAGACCCGTGGCACCCCGAGACGGCCTTCGAGCTGACCGAGCAACTCACCTAGGAGGCCCGCGAGTTCGCGTTGGCGGGCGAGGTCGATCCCGGACAGGGCCGTCGTCTCGTAGGCGAGCTGCTGGGGCAGGATGCCGTCGACGAGGTCGCGCCCCGCGTCGGTGAGCCGCACGTGCGCGACCCGGCGGTCACGGGTGTCACCGCGGCGCTCGACCAGGCCGCGCTCGGTCAGTTGCTTCAGGCGTTTGGTGACGGCGGCACCGGAGGAGAACGTCTCGCGGGCGATCTCACTGGGGGTCAGTTCATGACCGGTGCGGCGCAGGGTCCCGAGGACGTCGAACTCCGGACGGGTGAGCCCGGCCCGGCGCAACGGGGCGTCCTCGGCCTGCTGGAGCAGCGCGGCCGAGCGGTTGATCCGGCCGATGATCTCCATCGGCCCGGTGTCGATCCCGGGATGCACGGCCTGCCACTGCCGCACCACGGCGGCCATGGTGTCGACCGGGGGCGGGGTGCCGGGGGGTGTGGTGGCGGGGGTACCTGAGGGGGCCTGGGGACCTGAGGCGACTGGGCTGCCCGAGTGGGCCGGGGTACCCGCGTCGGCCGTTTCCCCGGCCCCGTTGTCCGTCGACGCCACTCCGCCGAGCGGAGCACTCGCCGAGAGCACCCGTCCGGTCGAGCCGCCTGACGGTTCGCTCCCACCGGCGCGCGCATCCGCCGACGCCGGCCGCCGGGCCGCCGGAGCGTCCGCACCACCGACCACGGCACCCACCGAACCCGACCGCCCAGCCGGAGGCTCGCTCATCCGACTCGGCTGCCTCTGTGCCGCCGCGTGCCGAGGTGTCGCCGGGGTCGGAGTGCCGCTCCGGCCGAGTGCCGCGTCCGTCGCGCGCCCATCCGCTGCCGTCATGCCTGTGCGCCCTCCAAGGAGTGCAGTCCCTGCCGTCGTACCGTCGCCGCGAGCGTACGGTGTCCGGACTGCTCGGCCCGCATCACCCGCTCCTCCGGCAATGCGCGTTGCCACCATTCGCCGGCGGCGGCGTCGGCGGTGGCGCGCAGCTCGACGACGGCGCCGGACAGCGCGCGGCGGGCGGACTCCAGGGCGCCGGGTTCGGCACGCTCCGCGTCGAGCAGGCCCGCGGCGCGTTCGCGGGCCCGCTCGACGGCGTCGAGGGCGTCCTCGATACGGCCGCCGGCCCGCCGGTTGGTGACCGCGACCGCCGCGGCGAAGCCGACCAGCGCACCCACCAGGGTGTCCGCGACCCGGTCGGTCATCAGCTCACCGGGCTGCTGGACGCGGGCGAACTCGGTGATGAGCAGCGCCATGGGGGTCACGCAGATGCTGCCGAGCCAGTAGTTGCGGCCGATCAGGGCCTCGGCGCCGAAGTTGAGGGCGAGGCACAGCAGGACGAGGGCCGCCTGGCTGAGATGGGCCAGCGGGGCGAGTACCGCGAAGAAGAGGACGCCGATCAGGTTGCCGACGACGCGCTGCACTCCCCGGCTCCAGGTCAGGGTGACGTTGGCCTGGTAGAGCGAGGCGGCGGTGACCAGCGCCCAGTAGGGGCGGCCGACGCCGAGGGCGAGCGAGGCGTATCCGGCGAGGGCACAGCCGAGCGCGGTGCGCAGGGCGATCGGGGCGAGTGGGCCCAGGCGACGGAACAAGGGGTTCGGGGGGACGGCGAGTTCGACTTCCACGCCCAGGAGTTCTT
This sequence comes from Streptomyces sp. NPDC007095, assembly GCF_040634475.1. NCBI lineage: Bacteria > Bacillati > Actinomycetota > Actinomycetes > Kitasatosporales > Streptomycetaceae > Streptomyces > Streptomyces sp. NPDC007095. The sequence continues at coordinate 12,831 of NZ_JBEYFS010000083.1, read as the reverse complement.
CGGCGGCTTCCCCGAGGTCGTCCGGACGAGGTGCGGGCCCGGCGCCCCGTACCTCGCGCGCCCACGCCCGCAGCCGCTCGGGCTCCGTGTCGGCGGGCGCGGCGATCGCCACCTCGGCGCGCACGACGAGCCGTTCCAGGGCACGCCGGGGCGCGCTGCGGGCGCCGGTGGAGAGCAGCGACTGCCAGGCCCCGTGCACGGCGGCGGCCGCGGCGGCGCGGGCCCGGGCGGCCCCGTCACCGGCGCCCGCCGTCTCGGCGTAGGTGGCCGCGGCGTTCAGCGCGTGCGCGGTCGCGCGGCGCTCGGGCCCGTGCGGGCGGACGAGCCCGGGTGCCATGCCGACGATCCACGCCCAGGCGCCCGCTGCGGCGCCCAGCGCGAGATGGCCGGGAACCTGGCCGAGCGTCTGCGGCACGAACAGGGACGCGGAACTGATGAAGGCGAGGACCACGTGACCGGGCGGCCCGATGCGCGTGGCGTCGCACAGCGCCTTCTGCACGGCGGCCAGCAGCGCGCCGACGGTGACCAGCACGACGGCGTTCGTCGTGAGCGAGGCCGCGGTCAGCGCGACGGCGAGGCCGCCGAGCATGCCGAGGACGACCCAGGCGAGCGCGCGGGCGCGGGCGGCGTAGGGACGGTTGTGGGCGTAGAGCGCGCAGAGCGACCCGGCCATGGTGTACATCGCCAGGTCCAGCCGGCCGAGCGCGAGAAGCGTCAGATTCGGCGGGGCGACCGAGGCGACCACGCTCAGCGCGGGCTTGAACCAGATGTCGGCGGGGCGGCCGAGCCGCAGCACACCGGCCAGCGGGAGACGACGTCCATGAGAGCGGTGACGTCCATGCGGACGTCGGCGTACACGGGGGATCTGGGGGGTCGCACTGCTCATGCCTTTAAGATTAGCAGGTGTTTTACTCGTGAAGTATATTCGCCCACCCACGCCCACCCGCTCCCGCACGCTCCCACCTGCGACGCACCCCCGCACGCTCCCCCGTGTACACCTGTGCGCTCGCTTGCGCACCGATCGGCCCGGGCATGCCCTGACCGACTGTCCGACATCAACGACTGTCCGACTCCGTAGAGCGGGGAGGTACGCGGTGCACGGACCGGCGTCACCCGGCTGGCTGCTCGTAGCGCTGTGCGCGGCGAGCGGGGCCTACTGTCTGTTGCGGATGCGCAGCGCCGTCGAGGAGCAGCGCCGCACCGCGGGCGCCGAGGCGCTCATGGGATTCGGCATGGCCGCGATGGCCCTGCCCGCGGCGGCGGCCACTCCGCCGCGCTGGACCTGGTTCGCCTACGCCGCGGTGTTCGGTGCCGCCGCCCTGCGCGCCCTGTGGTCGGTCCGCAGCAGCCCGCACCATCTGCACCATCTGGTCGGGGCCTGCGCCATGGTCTACATGGCCGCCGCGATGGCCGCCTCCCCAGGGCACCACGAGCACGGCGGCGGTTCAGGGATCCCTCTGGTCACGGGGGCGCTCCTGGTCTACTTCGTCGGGTACGTGCTGCGCTCCGGGGCCCGGCTGCTGCCGGTCGCGGCGGTGGCCGGCGACTCGGGGACGCTCGGCGGCGCCCCCCGGGCCCTCGGCTGGGGAGACCGCCCCGAGCTGTCACAGGCGTGCCGTCTGTCCATGGGGATCGCAATGCTGGCCATGCTGGTCACGCTCTGAGAACCGCTCCGGCCCCGGCCATGTGAAACCGTGGCGTACGTCACTTTGTCGTCGCGGGCCGTATCCCCCGGCGACGCTCCGCTCATAGGCTTCACCCCATGATGGTCCCCGCGGCACTGTTGCTGCTCGGCGCCCTGGCCGCCGTGGTCGCTCCACGACTGCTCGCCCGGGCGGACTGGCCGGACCATGAACCCGTGGTCGCCCTGTGGGCGTGGCAGTGCGTGGTGGCGGCCGTTCTGCTGTGCTGCGTCCTGTCGATGACGCTCAGCGCGGCCGCCGCGTGGGTGGCGGTGCGCGGCCATGTCTTCGCCCCCGCTCCGCACTCCGTCGTGGACGCCTACGCGTTGGGCAAGGGGAGCCCCTGGGCCGCGACGACCGCCGTGGCGCTCGCGTGCGGCGGTGCCTGGACCGCGGCGATGCTGGTCCGCGAGGTGCTGCGGACCCGGGCCAACCGTCGCCAGAGCCGTGACGAACTCCTTCTGCGCGCACCGCTGTTGCCCGGAGAGGAGCCGGGCAGCGACCGGCTGGTGGTACTGGAGGGCGAGCGTCCGGACGCCTGGTGGCTGCCCGGGGCCGCTCCCCAACTGGTCGTCACCACAGCCGCGTTGCGCCGTCTCAAAGGGCGTCAGCTGGATGCCGTGCTCGCCCATGAGCAGGGACACGCGCGGGCCCGGCACGACTGGCTGCTGCACTGTTCGGCCGCGCTCGCCGTCGGCTTTCCGCAGGTGCCCGTGTTCGCCGCGTTCCGCCACGAGATGCACCGCCTGGTCGAACTCGCCGCCGACGACATGGCCTCCCGCCGCTTCGGCCGCCTCACGATCGCCCTCGCGCTGGTGGAACTGAACGAGGACCGGGGCGTGTTCGGCCCCTGTCCGACTCCGCAGGCCCACGTCCCGCAACGGGTGCACCGCCTGCTCACTCCCCCGGACCGGCTGACGCCGTCGCGGCGGCTGCGACTGACGGCGGCGGCCACGCTGGTGCCGGTGATCCCCCTGCTGGTGGCGTTCGTACCGGGCCTGCGGGCGCTCGGCTAGCCGCAACAGCGGCGGTTCGGCGATACGGGGTTGGCTTCCGGCCCCGTACGTCGGCGAGGATCACCGTATGCGCTCCCCGCCCCTCGACTCACGGCTCCGCACCCCCACCCCACGGACCGCGGTACTCGCCGCGGCGGTGCTCGCCGTTCCGTCCGTGCTGCTCCTCCTGCTGGTCGCGTTCTCCTGGCGGCCGCTGCTGGCCCTCGACGGCGACATCGCGCGCACCACGCACCGCTGGGCGGTCGACGAACCCGGCGTCACCCATGTGTTCCGCGTTCTGACGGACTGGGTGTGGGACCCGTGGACGATGCGCGCCCTGGGTGCGCTGGTCGTGGTCCGGCTGGTGTGGCGGCGCTCGACGTGGTGGCCGGCACTGTGTGTGGCAGCCGCCTGTGTACTGGGCACGGCGGTGCAGCAGTCGCTGAAGGCAGCGGTCGGCCGGGCGCGCCCCGTCTGGCCCGACCCCGTGGACTCCGCGCACTACGCGGCCTTCCCCTCGGGCCACGCCATGACCGCGACGGTGGTGTGCGGGCTGCTGCTGTGGCTGCTCCAGCTGTACGGCGCCGGGCGCGCGCTGCGGCGCACGGCACTGGCACTGGCCGTGATCTCCGTCGTGGGCGTCGGGCTGACCCGAGTCTGGCTGGGCGTCCACTGGGCCTCGGACGTCCTGGGCGGCTGGCTGCTCGGCGCGCTGGTGGTCGCCCTGGCGGTGGTGGCCCATGAGCGCCGGTTCGGCACGGTGCGCGGTTGACCGGCACGGAGCATGGTCGACCGGCACGGAACGTGGCCGACCGGCACGGAACGTGGCCGACCGGCACGGAGCATGGTCGACCGGCACGGAGCATGGCCGACCGGCACGGAGCATGGCCGACCGGCACGGAACGTGGCCGACCGGCACGGAACGTGGCCGACCGGCACGGAACGTGGTTGACCGGCACGGAACGCGCCCAGAAGGATGCCCCTCATGACGATCAAAGGCGTGCTCTTCGACTTCTCCGGAACTCTGTTCCGTGCCGAACCGACCGAGTCCTGGCTGCGCGCGGTACTCAGGGACGCCGGTCTCACCCTGCCGGAGCGGGAGTTGGCCGAGGCGGCGGACGCCCTGGAGGCGGTGGGCGCACTGCCCGGCGGTGGCGTCGCGCCCCGGCTGCCGGAGGGCTCGCAGGACTTGTGGCGCAGGCGGGACGAGAGCGCCGAGCGGCACCGGGCCATGTACACGGCGATCTCCCGCCAGGTGCGGCTGCCCGATGCCCGGCTGCACGACGCGCTGTACGACCGTCACATGCTCCCGGCGGCGTGGGGACCCTACCCCGACACCGCCGAGGTGCTCGACGCCTTGTGCGGGCGCGGGCTCGCGGTCGGGGTGGTCAGCAACATCGGCTGGGATCTGCGACCCGTCTTCCGTGAGCACGGCCTCGACCGGTACGTGGGCGCGTACGTGCTGTCGTACGAGCACGGCGTCCAGAAGCCGGACACCCGGCTGTTCGCGACCGCCTGCGACGCGCTGGGCATCGCCCCCGAGGACACGCTGATGGTCGGGGACGACCGTCGCGCGGACGGGGGTGCGGCGGAGCTGGGCTGTGCGGTGCACTTCGTGGACCACCTGCCCGCGACGCAGCGCCCGGAGGGACTGCGGCCGGTGCTGAACCTGGTCGGCTGACCCACGCCGCTTCGAGGGAGCGCCCTCGGGCCCGACAGCCGTCGGTGTCGGGCCCGAGGGCCCCTCACTCTCAGCTCTGATAGCCCTCGACCTGCGAAGACGGTCGTACACGCGCCTCGTCCGGGTTCTCCCCGACCTCGGACTTCGCGCGTCGCTGGCGCAGCAGGTCCCAGCACTGGTCCAGCGCGCGCTCCAGTTGTCCGAGCCGCTCGTGTTCCGTGGCGCTGTCGATCTGCCCTGATGTGACGGCGTCGCGCAGCCGTCGCTCGTCTTCCACCATCGCCGTGATCTTGGCCAGGATCTGCTCTTGATCCATCTCCACCCGCCTCCTCGGCACTCCCGCCCACTCTAAGGAGGCCACGGCGGCCGTGCGACTCGCTCGGGAATCCTGCCCGGCCGGGAATTCCGCTCGCCCCGTGCCCGTCCGCCTGAGACGATCCCCCGCGTCGCCCCAGGCGGACGGCAGCCCGAAGCCTCCCCCGCGGTGAGTCATGGCCCGGACGCTCTGAGTATAGTTGGCTGGCAGCCAGTCAACACAGGAGTTCCAGCATGTCCCCGCGCAGCCCGTCGGTCAACGAAGAGTTGCGGCGGCGTTCCCGGGAGCGTCTGCTGCAGGCCGCGGTGGAGCTGGTGAACGAGCGCGGCTACGAGGCGACGACGCTCGGGGACATCGCGGATCGCGCGGGATCGGCGCGCGGACTGGTGTCGTACTACTTCCCCGGCAAACGCCAGCTCCTGCAGTCCGCCGTGCACCGGATGATGCACCGCACTCTGGAGGAAGGGCTGGAGCGCGAGCCGCGTACCGAGGACGGCCGGGAGCGGCTGGCCCGGGCCATCGACGCGATCCTGGGCCTGGCGAGGGACCGGCCCGTGCTGATGCGTCAGCACATGGCGGGGATACTGCAGGGCGAGGGGTTCGTGCAGTGTCCGGAGCAGCAGCGCCTCGCGCAGCTGCTCCGGGAGACCGTCGCCGGGTACGGCTCCCAGAACGCCGACACCGACTACCCGATGCTGCGGGCGGTGCTCATGGGTGCGGTGTACGCGGCCCTGGTGCCGGGTGTGCCGATGCCGGTCCCGAGGCTGCGGGCCGAGCTGTTCGAGCGCTACCACCTCGACTGGGAGATGGGTGTCCCGCCGGACACCGAAGTGCCCGGCGGGACGTGCGACAGCGATCTGTCACGGTTCTTCACGACCGGCGGGCGACCGGACGAGCAGCCGCCTGGCGATCAGTCGCCTGACGATCAGTCGAAGTAGTCCGGCTGCGTCTGGACGTTGAGCTCGCGCAGGTGGACCCGCTTGGCCGGGTCGGTGCGCCGGTCGCTGAGCTTCAGGACGTCGAAGCCCTTGGCGATGTCGTTCGAGTAGATGTAGCCGTTGTAGTAGTACGCCGACCAGGAGCCGCCGACCGTGAGCTTGTCGGTGGTCAGCGGTCCGCGCTCGAAGTAGGCGATCTCCTTCGGGTTCGAGGAGTCGGTGAAGTCCCAGACGGAGACGCCGCCCTGATACCAGGCCTGGACCATGAGGTCCTTGCCCTTGACGGGGATCAGCGAACCGTTGTGGGCCACGCAGTTCTCGGTGTCGGCCTGGTGGCGGGGGATCTTGAAGTAGTTCTTGAAGACGAGCTTGCGCTCGTCGCCCTTGCCGACGATGTCGTAGATGCCGTCGGCGCCGCGGTTCGGACCGATGGCCGCGTTGCAGGTTGCCGCCCCACCGCCGCCCAACTCGTCGGTGAACACGACCTTGTTCGCCTTCTGGTTGAAGGTCGCCGAGTGCCAGAACGCGAAGTTGACGTTGTCCTCGACCTGGTCGATGACCTTCGGGTGCTCCGGGTCCTTGATGGAGAACAGGATGCCGTCGCCCATGCAGGCACCGGCCGCCAGGTCCTTGCTGGGCAGGACCGTGATGTCGTGGCAGCCGGTGGTCTTGGAGACGCCCGGGTTGGTGGGCGCGCCCGGGTTGCCGCCGCCGTCCGGTCCCTCGCCCGGGAACAGCACCGGGAAGTTCACCACCGCCGCCTTCTCAGGGGCGTTGCGAGGCACCTTGATGACCGAGATGCCGTCGTGCGGGGGCTGGCAGTCGGGGAAGGTGGCGCTCGGCGAGTACGAGGCGACGTAGATGTAGACGTTCTTGCGCTCGGGCACCAGCGTGTGGGTGTGCGAGCCGCAGGCGGTCTCGACGGCGGCGACGTACTTCGGGTTCGCCTTGTCGGTGATGTCGAAGACCTTCATGCCCTCCCACGAGGACTTCTCGGTCGCGGGCTGCGTGGTGCTGTTGCAGGAGTTGTCGCTGCGCGAGGAGTCGGTGGACAGGAAGAGCAGGTTGCCGGAGACGGACACGTCGTTCTGTGAGCCCGGGCAGAGCACCTGCGACACCGTCCTGGGCGCCTTCGGGTTGCTGATGTCGAGGATGCGGAAGCCGTCGTAGTTGCCGGCGAAGGCGTACTTGCCCTGGAAGGCGAGGTCGGAATTGGTGCCGGGCAGCGCGTCCTTGGGGATGTTGGTGAGGTGCTCGATGTTGTCGGAGTGGACGATCTCGTCCTGTCCGGGTATCTCGCCGTTCGCGATCGCCGTCCTGGTCTCGGCGGCGTCGCCGCGGGACACCTTCTCCGGCGCGGCGGGGCCGTCCCCGGGATCGGGGGTCGCGGCCGCCGGGCCGGCCGTGAGCAGCGCGGCCAGGAGTCCGGCCGCGGCCGCGGCAACTCCGAGGCGTCTGCGCCGCGTTCGGGGATCGATCAACAGGGTCACTGCGTCCTCCCTTGTAGCCGTTCGCAGTTGAACGGTTCACGGACCCCAGAAGTATCGTCCGCCCCATGCACTGATCAACAGATGGCAACGCACTCGTAATGAAAGTTTTTGATCGGTAACGTTCACCGGCGTGCTAGGACGGTCATGAAACACCCATGAGGTGTCCGGCGATTCATGTGTCCCTGGAGGTCGATGTGTTGCTCCGTCGTACGTCCCGCGCGCCCCGTGCGCTCCTTGGCGCGGCGTCGCTGACGGTCGCCGTGCTCGCGCTCGGGGGCTGCGACTCCGGCTCGGCCTCCACACCCGAATCCGCCGGCACGAGCGGGCCTTCGGTGATCGCCCCCGGCAAGCCGGGCGAGGCGGCCGAGACGCTCTCCGCCGCGGACGCCGCGAAACAGCGCAGCGAGGACGACTCCCCCAACGCGGCGGACTTCGCCTACGCGCGGATGATGATCGAACATCACACCCAGGCCCTGGAGATGACCGGACTCGCCCCGAAGCAGGCCGCGTCGGGCCAGGTGAAACGGCTCGCCGCGCGGATCGCGGCCGCACAGGGGCCGGAGATCACCACGATGAAGGGCTGGCTCACGGCGCACGACGGCGCCAAGCGGCCCACAGAACACCGGCACGAGGAGATGCCCGGCATGGCGACCGAGGCACAGCTGAAGCAGTTGCGCGCGGCGCGGGGCAAGGCTTTCGACGCGCTCTTCCTCAAGCTGATGATCACACATCACGACGGGGCGATCTCCATGGCCACGGAGGTGAAGGCCCAGGGCAACAACATCCAGGTCGAGGAGATGGCCGACGACGTGATCGCCCAGCAGACGAGCGAGATCAGCAGGATGCGCGAGATGCGGTGACGCTCGACAACACTCCGTGACACCGTCGGCGACCACCTGAACGCTCACGGCACGTACTCGTGCCATGACTTCCCGTACGGATGAACAAGCACACATGTGCCGCGCGCCGCCCCCTGTCAGCGGAGCGTAGGTGGTGCGATGCTGGAGCCATCAGCGATCTCCTATGGCTGTTCTGGTTTCGGATTGGGAGTTCCGCCGTGTTGTATGTCGCCGTCGTCGGCTCGGGGCCCAGCGGGGTCTACACCGCCCAGAGCCTCGTCCAGAGCGAGCTGTCCGAGGTCCGGGTGGACGTCCTGGACCGGCTGCCGTGCCCGTACGGCCTGGTGCGCTACGGCGTGGCGCCGGACCACGAGAAGATCAAGTCCCTGCAGAACAATCTGCGGACGGTCCTGGAGGACGAGCGGGTGCGGTTCCTGGGCGGCGTCCAGGTCGGCCCGGGCGGGGTGCCCGTGACCCGGCTGCGGGAGCTGTACCACGCGGTGGTCTACTGCGTGGGCGCCGCCACCGACCGCCATCTCGGGGTGCCGGGCGAGGAGTTGTCGGGCAGCTGGTCGGCGACCGAGTTCGTGTCCTGGTACAGCGCGCACCCCGATTCCGTCACCGACGGCTTCGTGCTCGGCGCGCGCTCGGCGGTGGTCGTCGGCGTCGGGAACGTCGCCGTCGACGTGACCCGGATGCTGGCCCGCGGCGCGTCCGAGCTGAGCCCCACGGATGTGCCGCAGGCGGCGCTGAGCGCGCTGGCCGCGAGCAAGGTGACCGAGATCAGCATGATCGGGCGGCGTGGTCCCTCGCAGGCCCGGTTCACCACCAAGGAGCTGCGCGAGCTCGGCTCGCTGCCGGACACCGAAGTCGTGGTGGATCCCGAGGAGTTGGCCCTCGATCCGCAGTACGCCGACCCTTCGGACCTGCCCGCCACGCAGCGCCGCAACGTGGAGGTGCTGCGGGGGTGGGCCGCCGCGCCGCCGCAGGACCGGGCCCGCCGGATCCGGCTGCGCTTCTTCCTGCGCCCGGTCGAGCTGCTTCCCGACGAGGGCGACGGCACCCGGGTGGGCGCGGTGCGCTTCGAGCGTACGGCGCCCGACGGGCACGGCGGGGTGACGGGCACGGGACGGTACGAGGACATCGAGGCGCAGTTGGTGCTGCGCTCGGTCGGCTATCGGGGCGTCCCGCTCGAAGGGCTGCCCTTCGACACGGACCACGGCACGGTGCCGCACCGCGCGGGCCGGGTGCTGCGGGACGGCGTGGTCGCGCCGGGCGAGTATGTGGCGGGCTGGATCAAGCGGGGCCCGACCGGTGTCATCGGCACCAACCGGCCGTGCGCCAAGGAGACGGTGACCTCGCTCGTCGAGGACGCCCCCGAACTCATGCGACGGGAGCTGGCCGAGGATCCCCTCGCGGCCCTGCGGGCGGCCGGGGCGGCACCGGTTCCGTGGGCCGGATGGGAGGCGATCGAACGGGCGGAGGCGGAGCTCGGGGCCTCGCTCGGACGGGGTGTGGTCAAGCTGCCCGACTGGACGTCACTGCTGGCGGCGGCGCGGACGGCGACTTCGCACTAGAGCCTCTTCGGCGGGTCGGGCGCGACTGGGTGGGCATGACACATAGCGGCAACGGGCCGGAAATCAACAAACTGTTCAAGCCCCTTACGGTCTCGTGCTGTTCGGACGTTCCTCGCGCCGTCCGGCCGTCCCCGTCCCCACCCGCCGCTCCTGGAGTGCCCATGGCGACCACCGCACCCGCGCATCCCGTGCATCCCGTCGACGAGGTCCCACCCGTACGCCACCTGGCCGCCTTCGGGCTCCAGCACGTGCTCGCGATGTACGCGGGCGCGGTGGCCGTGCCGCTGATCGTGGGCGGGGCGATGAAGCTCTCGCCCGCCGATCTCGCGTATCTGATCACCGCGGACCTGCTGGTGTGCGGTATCGCGACCCTCATCCAGTGCGTGGGCTTCTGGCGGTTCGGTGTACGACTGCCGATCATGCAGGGCTGCACCTTCGCGGCGGTCTCACCGATGGTCCTGATCGGGACGACGGGCGGCGGGCTGCCCGCGATCTACGGATCGGTGATCGTCGCGGGGCTCGCGATCGTGTTGCTGGCGCCGGTCTTCGGCAAGCTGCTGCGTTTCTTCCCGCCGCTGGTCACGGGCACCGTCATCCTGATCATCGGGGTCTCACTGCTGCCGGTGGCGGGCAACTGGGCGGCCGGCGGCGTGGGCGCGAAGGACTTCGGGGAACCGAAGAACCTGGCGCTCGCGGGCTTCGTCCTGGCCGTGGTGCTGGGTGTGCAGCGGTTCGCGCCGGCCTTCCTGAGCCGGATCGCGGTGCTGGTCGGCATCGCGGTGGGCCTCGCCGTGGCGGTGCCCTTCGGGTTCACGGACTTCGGCGGGGTCGGGGACGCCGACTGGGTCGGGATCAGCACGCCGTTCCACTTCGGCACGCCGACGTTCCACGCCTCCGCGATCGTGTCGATGCTGGTCGTGGCGCTGGTGACGATGACGGAGACGACCGGTGACCTCATCGCGGTCGGCGAGATGACCGACCGGAAGGTCGAGCCGCGCACGCTGGCCGACGGTCTGCGCGCCGACGGTCTCTCCACGGTGCTCGGCGGTGTGTTCAACACCTTCCCCTACACGGCGTTCGCGCAGAACGTGGGTCTGGTCGGCATGACCCGGGTGCGCAGCCGCTGGGTGGTGGCGACCGCGGGCGGCATCCTCGTCCTGCTCGGTCTGCTGCCCAAGCTGGGCGCGGTGGTCGCGGCGGTACCGGCGCCGGTGCTTGGCGGCGCGGGTCTGGTGATGTTCGGGACGGTCGCCGCGAGCGGGCTGCGGACGCTGGCCGAGGTGGACTTCAAGGGCAACAACAACCTGACAGTGGTGGCCGTGTCGCTCGCCGTGGGCATGCTGCCGGTCGGCGTGCCGACGGTCTACGCGAAGTTCCCCGACTGGTTCCAGACGGTGATGAACAGTGGGATCAGCGCCGGGTGCCTGACGGCGATCGTCCTGAACCTGCTCTTCAACCACCTGCCGGGGAAGGCGGGTTCGGCCGGGGTCGCCGCCGAACGGGAGGCCGCCTCGGCCTGAGCCCCGCCGGGCGCTCAGCCCGTCAGCCGTTCGCCCAGCCGGTGAGCCCTTCGCTCAGCCGCTCGCCCTGCCGCTCGATCGCGACGAGGACGCTGTCGAAAAGCCCGGGGAACAGGGCGTTCAGGTCGGCTGTGCGCAAGGCGCTCATCTTGGCCGTTCCCCGGTAGACCTGCCGGATCATCCCGCTCTCGCGGAGCACCCGGAAGTGATGCGTGGTGGTCGATTTGGTGACCGGCAGGTCGAAATGCGAACAGGAGAGCTCGTCGCCGACGGCGGCGAGCTCTCGCACGATCCGCAGCCGCATGGGATCGGAGAGCGCGTGCAGCACCGACTCCAGGCGGATCTCCTCGCGCAGGGGGTGCGGCAGGTCACGGCTGCTGCCGGCGGGGTCGGCGGTCGTCACGGTGGCTCCACTTCGTCCAGGAACCTCATTCTCGTCCAGGAACCTCAGTGTACGAGGATTGTTCGACACCTCTCGTAGTTTGACACATCCCGTAGTACGGCGCTTATCGTACGAGGTGAAGTTCGGCCCCTCGACGAACGGAGTCCGCCGTGAGCACGCTCTTCGAGCCCCTCACCCTGCGCGAGCTGACCATCCCGAACCGGGTATGGATGCCCCCGATGTGCCAGTACTCGGCCGCGCCGGAGGGACCCTCGACCGGCGCGCCGAACGACTGGCACTTCGCCCACTACGCCGCCCGCGCCGCCGGCGGCACGGGGCTGATCGTCGTCGAGGCCACCGCCGTCTCCCCCGAGGGCCGGATCAGCCCCTACGACCTGGGCATCTGGAACGACACCCAGGTCGAGGCCTTCCGCAGGATCACCCGCTTCCTCAGGAGCCAGGGCACCGTGCCCGCGATCCAGCTCGTGCACAGCGGCCGCAAGGCCTCCACCGACCGTCCCTGGAAGGGCGGCGCGCCGGTCGGCGAGGACGCGTACGGCTGGCAGCCGCTCGCCCCGAGCGCGCTGGCCTTCGACGAGCGGCACCCGGTGCCGACCGAGCTGACCGCGGCCGGGATCCGGGAGATCGTGAGCCAGTTCGCGGACGCGGCGCGGCGCGCCCTGGACGCCGGTTTCGAGATCGCCGAGATCCACGGTGCCCACGGCTACCTCGTCAACGAGTTCCTCTCCCCGCACTCCAACCGCCGCACCGACGAGTACGGCGGCTCGTACGAGAACCGTGTCCGCTTCGCCCTCGAGGTCGTGGACGCCGTACGGGATGTCTGGCCCGACGACAAGCCGCTGTTCTTCCGGATCTCCGCCACCGACTGGCTGGAGGAGGGCGGCTGGAGCGCCGACGACACCGTCCGCTTCGCGGGCGAGCTGCGCGCGCACGGTATCGACCTGCTCGACGTCTCCACCGGCGGCAACGTCTCCGGGGTACGCATCCCGGTCGGGCCGGGTTACCAGGTCCCCTTCGCCGCCCGGGTCAAGGCGGAGACCTCGCTGCCCGTCGCCGCCGTCGGTCTCATCACCGACGCCGAGCAGGCCGCGAAGATCCTCGCCAACGACGAGGCCGACGCCGTGCTGCTGGGGCGCGAGCTGCTGCGCAACCCCTCGTTCGCGCGCCTGGCGGCCCGTGAACTGGGCGCTGAGGTCCAGGTCCACGTCCCCGACCAGTACCACCGCTCCGTGTAGCACCGCCGCTGCGCAACACTCACTATCGCCGCTGGGCGTGGACCGTCCCCGGAGCGCGCGCTAGGCCCTGTCGTCAAATTCCCGTCTGCCCCGCGACGCCATGCACGCACTCTCACCGCACCAGGCACAGATCCAAGTACGTCCAGTACGAGGGC
>NZ_JBEYFS010000082.1:0-45267 GCF_040634475.1 Streptomyces sp. NPDC007095 | reverse complement strand
CGTTGTGGTCGGCATCGTGTCCCGTTAGGGGAATCCGGCGCGCGGCGCGCCGCTCCGCGGGCCCCTTCCGGGTTACGGGCCGGGGGTCGATGTCGGTCCCGGGTACGTGCCGGGGAGCGGCGAGGCGCGCGCGTACCGCCTCCACGAGGGCGTCCCGGACGCCGTCCACCGCGCTGTCGGGGTCCGCGGTGGGCGCGGCGACGGCGAGGGAGGCGACGGGCTCGTAACCGGCGACCTCTCGGGCCCCCGCGCGCAGGATCAGCGCGTGCCCCGGCGGAATGCGTCGTACGCCGTCGTACGGGGTCGAGTCGTGGACCGCGGCCGGTACGTCGGGGGCGGCGAGCAGGGCCGCCAGGTGCCCGAAGTCGAGGTTGGCCTCGATGAGGTCGGCCAGCGGCAGGGCGGCGGTCGCGTAGGCCGTACCGCCCGCCCAGGGAGTGTGAAAGACGGGCCGCGCGCCCGCGAGGTCGCCCGCGACGGTGGTGCGGCGGCCGACCTGGACGACGGCGGTGTAGCTGCCGGACCAGGCGGTGAGGTGGCGCAGTGCGCCGCCGCGCGCGGCGAAGAGGCCGACCTTGAGTTCTTCGTCGCTCGCCCCGCAGGTGCCGAGGACGGCGATCCGGTTCTGCGCGTCGGCCTTGATGACGCGGACCTCGTCGGGGCGCCAGTCGCCGACCGCCCAGAGCGGATCGGGGTCGCCCCACAGGAGTTGGGAGCCCACCGGGTGCACGGTCTCGCCGTCGCTTCCGGTGGCGCCCGCCAAGCCGATCTCGGGCGCTCTGGCGGCGGTACTGCTCCACCCCACCAACCACCGCATCGACGCCTCCACAGGCTGTGGACAACCAGTGCACCGTACGAACTCGGCTCCATGCTGCCACGAAGACCGCGAACGGGAGGGCCCCTGCGGCGGCTTGCGCCCCCTGGAATGCGCCCCCGCGAATACGTTCGCGCCGTTGGGAGGCCGCTGCAAAGCCGATCCGAAGCAGATGCGAACACCCACCCGAAGCAAGGCGATCACGAGAGATTCACTGGGAACGACGAGTGGGCGGGGGTGGATCGGCGACGCGAATGCGCCCCCGATACGCTCCCCGAAAGCACCTCATGCGCCCTCAAGTGGCGTGGTAGGAGCGCTATTTGCCCGCAAAGGCCACCGTCGATTTTCGGCCAAATCGGCTGCGGGCGGACAGGCGCGCGCACGCTCCGTGCAGGACCTGCACACCGCACCGACAACGCACAGTCCGGGAGGCGTAGTTCGCCTCCCGGACCGGTCCGCCGCCCGCGGGGATGTAGGCGGCGGTGTCCCCCAGCCCACTGGATCCAGTACAGCGGGCCGACCCACGCGTGATCCATGGAAGCGCTCCCCCGGTGGCCGGAGAAGAGCGCACGGACGGGCGCACAGCCACACAGCGGGAGCACGATGCAACCGTCCGTACTTCCGTACGGACCACAATCCCGCCATCCCAAACAACGCCCCTTAACGCCTGGGATGCGGCGAACTACGCTGGGTTTACGAATGCCGCATGGTTATGCCAGCGCGGCAGCCGTCTGTGTCGAGGGGTGGCGCATGTCCAGGGAGCAACGCGGGCCGAACGAAAAACTCGGCGCCGTTCTCGCCCTCGCGGGAATCAGCAACGCAGGACTCGCGCGGCGCGTCAACGATCTTGGCGCTCAACGCGGGTTGACTCTTCGCTACGACAAGACGTCGGTGGCGCGCTGGGTGTCGAAGGGAATGGTGCCGCAGGGTGCGGCGCCGCATCTCATCGCGGCCGCCATCGGTCAGAAGCTCGGCCGCCCGGTGCCGCTCCACGAGATCGGCCTGGCGGACGCGGATCCCGCGCCCGAAGTGGGCCTCGCCTTCCCCCGTGACGTCGGGCAGGCGGTGCGGTCGGCCACCGAGCTGTACCGCCTCGACCTCGCCGGCCGCCGGGCCGGCAGCGGCGGCATCTGGCAGTCCCTGGCGGGATCCTTCGCAGTGAGCGCTTACGCGACTCCCGCCTCACGGTGGCTGATAACCCCGGCCGACAGTTCGGTGGCGCGGGACGTGAACCCTTCCGAGGGCTCCGGAGCACCACTGAAAGTCGGCCACAGCGATGTGCAGAAGCTCCGCGAGGCAGCAGAGGACGCCAGGCGCTGGGACTCCAAGTACGGAGGTGGCGACTGGCGTTCGTCGATGGTGCCGGAATGTCTGCGGGTCGAGGCGGCACCGCTGCTGCTCGGCGCCTACTCCGACGAAGTGGGCAGAGCCCTCTTCGGGGCGAGTGCCGAGCTGACCCGCCTGGCGGGCTGGATGGCCTTCGACACGGGCCAGCAGGAGGCCGCCCAGCGCTACTACATCCAGGCCCTGCGCCTGGCCCGAGCCGCCGCCGACGTCCCCCTGGGAGGCTACGTGCTGGCCTCCATGTCCCTCCAGGCGACCTACCGCGGCTTCGGCGACGAGGGCGTCGACCTCGCCCAGGCCGCCCTGGAGCGCAACCGGGGACTCGCCACCGCCCGCACCATGAGCTTCTTCCGCCTCGTCGAGGCACGCGCCCACGCGCGCGCGGGTGACGCCCAGGCGGCCGGCGGGGCCCTGAAGGCCGCCGAGGGCTGGCTGGAGCGGGCCCGGGACGGCGACCACGACCCGAGCTGGCTCGGCTTCTACTCGTACGACCGTTTCGCGGCCGACGCGGCCGAGTGCTACCGCGACCTGAAGGCACCGCGCCAGGTGCGCCGCTTCACCGAGCAGGCGCTGTCGAAGCCGACGGAGGAGTTCGTACGCTCCCACGGCCTGCGACTGGTGGTGTCGGCGGTCGCCGAGCTCGAGTCGGGCAATCTCGACGCGGCATGCGAGCAGGGCGTACGGGCGGTGGAGGTCGCCGGGCGGATTTCCTCCGCGCGCACGACGGAGTACGTGAAGGACCTTCTGCACCGTCTGGAGCCCTACGGCGACGAACCGCGTGTGGTGGAGCTGAGGGAGCGGGCACGGCCGCTGCTGATGGCCCCGGCGTAGTCGCTCCGCTGGAGGACCGGTACGACCGCGGGTGGTTCGGCTGCGGGTCGTTCGTGGCTGGGCGCGCAGTTCCCCGCGCCCCTGCGGGGCTCGGGGAACTGCTTCCGGCGCTTCGCGGGTTTGAGCGCGTTGTCAGTGGCGCAGTGCACTCTTGAAGCCGGGAGGTGGAACAGGTGCGGGTCGCTTACGACTGCGATGTGCTGGTGATCGGCGGCGGGATCGTCGGCCTGGCGACGGCGTATGCGATCACGCGCGCCGCGCCGGGCACGCGGGTGACGGTGCTGGAGAAGGAGCGGGGCCCCGCCCGTCATCAGACGGGGCGCAACAGCGGGGTGATCCACAGCGGGATCTACTACCGGCCCGGCTCGCTGAAGGCGCGGTACGCCGTGCGGGGCGCCGCCGAGATGGTGAAGTTCTGCGCGGAGTACGACATCGCGCACGCCGTCACCGGAAAGCTGATCGTCGCCACGGAGAAGGCGGAGCTGCCCCGTCTGCACGGGCTCGTGCAGCGCGGCCGGGAGAACGGGATTCCGGTGCGGGAGCTGGGCCCCGCCCAGATAGCGGAGTACGAGCCGCAGGTGCGCGGGCTCGCCGCGATCCACGTCGGCACGACGGGAGTGTGCGACTTCGTCGCCGTGGCCCGGCAGCTCGCCGAGTCCTCCGGGGCGGAGATCCGGTACGGGGCGCAGGTCGTCCGCATCGACCGCCGGCCCGCACTCGGTGTCGCCGTCCGTACGGCGGACGGAGCGATCGTGCGGGGACGGGTGCTGGTCAACTGCGCCGGGCTGCACTGCGACGAGATCGCGCGCCTGGCCGGGGACGAACCCGGCATGCGGATCATCCCCTTCCGCGGCGAGTACTACTCCCTGGCGCGTCCCGAGCTGGTCCACGGCCTGGTCTACCCGGTCCCCGACCCCGCCTTCCCCTTCCTCGGCGTGCATCTCACCCGAGGGATCGACGGAGACGTCCACATCGGGCCCAACGCGGTGCCCGCGCTCGCCCGGGAGGGGTACGGGTGGGGGATCGTCCGACCCCGTGAGGTGGGTGCGGCCGTGGCGTGGCCCGGTTCCTGGCGGATGGCGCGGCGGCACTGGCGGTACGGGGCGGGGGAGCTGCGGCGGTCGGTGTCCAAGGCGGCGTTCACCGGCGCGGTGCGACGGCTGCTGCCGGCGGTGACGCCGGACGACCTGATCCCGGCCTCGGCCGGTGTCCGGGCCCAGGCCGTCCTGAGGGACGGCACCCTGGTGGACGACTTCCTCATCGAGGAGGGCCCGCGGACCGTACACGTCCTGAACGCACCGTCGCCCGCCGCCACGGCGTCGCTCCCTGTCGGGCGTGAGGTCGCGCGCAGGGCGCTGGGGGTGCTGGCGGGGACGTGACGGGGTGACGGGCCGGGCCGGTGGCTTCTTCGTCCGCGGGCCGGTGGGGGCTGGTCGCGCGGTTCCCCGCGCCCCTGAAAGCCCCGGTCGGCCGGCGTGACAGAGCTCGCGCCCTTGGCGGGGGTGAGGGGGCAGGAGGCTGCTCCCGGGGCGCCGTAAAATCGCTTCACTGTGTCTGACTCCATTGACTCCCCCGAAGAGCCCCGGTCCAGCTCCGTCGCCGGAGGTGAGCCCTATCGGCGTGCCCGGGCCAAGGGGGAGCCCCGGTTCCCCGATGGTCCGAAGGCCGACCCCGCCGGATCGCACTTCGAGCGGCGCATCCGGAGCTTCCAGCCGCGGCGCAGCCGGGTCACCACGGGCCAGGCGGACGCGCTGCAGCGGATGTGGCCCAAGTGGGGGCTCGACATCGACGGGCAGCGGGTGATCGACCTCTCCGAGTTGTTCGGGGGCGAGCGGCCCGTCGTGCTGGAGATCGGGTTCGGGATGGGCGAGGCCACCGCGCGGATGGCGGCGGAGGACCCGAAGACGGGGATCCTGGCCGTCGACGTGCACACGCCGGGGCAGGGCAACCTGCTCAATCTCGCGGACCAGAACGGGCTCACCAATGTCCGCGTCGGCAACGGCGACGCGATCATTCTGCTCAGGGAGATGCTCACGCCGGATTCCCTGAGCGGGCTGCGCGTGTACTTTCCCGATCCATGGCCCAAGAAGCGGCACCACAAGCGGCGGCTGATCCAGCCGGAGTTCCTCAGCCTCGCCGCGACCCGCCTCAGGCCCGGCGCCCTCGTGCACTGCGCGACCGACTGGGAGCCGTACGCCGAGCAGATGCTGGAAGTGCTGAGCGCACACCCGGACTTCGAGAACACCCAGCCGGACGGCGGTTACGCGCCTCGTCCGGACTTCCGGCCGCTGACCCGTTTCGAGGGTCAGGGACTGGAGAAGGGTCATGTGGTGAACGACCTCCTGTTCCGGCGCGTACAGCACCGAGACCAGGACACATCCGGCGACTGAAGACCCGCGGACGAACACCACCAGGCGCCGTCGCGGGCAGCGCCCCTCCCTCGTTAGGGTCAATGCCGTGGCCACCTTTCCCCCGTACCCGACGTATCCCGGCGGTCCCACCGGTGGGCCGGCCGACGGTGCGCTGCGGCACGCGCACTGGTGGCAGCGGAAGTGGGTGCGCTACGGCGCGCTGATCACCCTGCTCGCGCTCTCCGGCCTCGTCATCCTGGCCCTGGTCCGCCAGCAGACCGGCACCGAGGGTTTCCTGGTCGGGCTCGGCCTCGCCGTGCTGCCCGTGCCGCTCCTCGTCGCCGCATTCCGCTGGCTTGACCGGGTGGAGCCCGGCCCCTGGCGCAACCTGCTCTTCGCCTTCGCGTGGGGCGCCTGCGCGGCGGCGCTGATAGCGATCGTCGCCAACAGTTTCGCGACCAAATGGATAGCGACCGCCACCGCCGACCCGACCAGCGCCGACACCCTCGGCGCGACCGTCATAGCGCCGATCGTGGAGGAGTCCGCGAAAGCCACCGCCGTGCTCCTGGTGTTCCTCTTCCGCCGCCGGGACTTCACGGGGATCGTCGACGGGGTCGTCATAGCCGGAGTCACCGCCACCGGCTTCGCCTTCACCGAGAACATCCTCTATCTCGGCACCGCCTTCGGCACGGACCAGCTCAACGGTGACCGCGGTCTGGCCTCCGTCACCGCCGCGACCTTCTTCGTCCGCGTCGTGATGTCGCCCTTCGCGCACCCCCTGTTCACCGTGCTCACCGGCATCGGCTTCGGCATCGCGGCCCTGTCCGCCGAGCGCCAGCACGTGCGCCGCGTCCTGCTGCCCCTGACCGGACTGCTGCTCGCGATGGGCATGCACTCCACGTGGAACGGCTCGTCGAACTTCGGGGAGTACGGCTTCTACGCGGTCTACGGGGCTTTCATGGTGCCCGCGTTCGGTCTGCTCACCTTCCTCGTCATCTGGACGCGTCAGCGGGAGCTGAAGACCGTACGGACCGAACTTCCGGCGTACGCGGCGGCCGGGTGGCTCACCCCGCCCGAGCCGTACGTGCTCGGCTCGATGCGGGCGCGGCGGCTGGCCCGCGAGTACGCCGCCCACCACTTCGGCAAGGCGGCGGCGCGCTCGGTCGCGCAGTACGAGGCCTACGCGACCTCGCTGGCGTTTCTGCGGCACCGGGGGCGCAGTGGCCGCGCGAACGCCGACTTCGTCGTACGGGAGCGGGAGTTGCTGAACGAGCTGTGGCGCCGCCGGGAGGTCGCCCGCCCCTCCCTCGCGTACGCGGCCCGCACGTCGGCCCCGGCCGTACCCGTGCCGCCTCAGGTACCGCCGCCGTGGCCCGGGTACGGCTACGCCCCGGTGCCGGGCCAGGCGAACCCCGCCGGCGTGCCCCCGTACCTCACCGGTGCGACGACGCCGTATCCCGCCCCGGCGACGCCGTACCCCGCGTACAACCCCTACCAGTCGTAGACCTCAGGCGGACGCTTCCGTCAGCCTGGCCAGTTCCGCGTCCGTCAGGGTCAGGTCCGCGACCGCCAGCAGGGCCGGCAGCTGCTCGACCGTCCGGGCGGAGGCGATGGGCGCCGCGACCGTCGGCCGGGCGGCGAGCCAGGCGAGAGCGACCGTGGCGACCTCGGCGCCATGGGCCCCGGCGACCTCGTCGAGGGCGGCCAGGACGCGGATGCCGCGCTCGGTGCCGAGGTGCTTGCCGGCGCCCCCGGCCCGCGCCGAGTCGACCGTCGTACCCGGGCGGTACTTGCCGGTGAGGAAGCCGGAGGCGAGCGCGTAGTAGGGGACGGCGGCCAGGCCGGTCCGGGAGGCGACCTCCTGGAGCGGGCCCTCGTAGGTGTCGCGCGAGACGAGGTTGTAGTGGGGCTGGAGGGCGACGTAACGCGCGAGGCCCTCGCGGTCGGAGAACTCCACGGACTCCGCGAGCCGCTCGGCGGAGATGTTGGAGGCGGCGATCTCCCGGACCTTGCCGGCCCGGACCAGTTCGTCCAGCGCGCCGATGATCTCCTCGACCGGCACCGAGGTGTCGTCGAAGTGGGTGTAGTAGAGGTCGATGTAGTCCGTGCCGAGGCGGCGCAGCGAGGCGTCCGCGGCGGCCCTGATGTTCGTCGCGGACAGGCCTTTGTACTCGGGGTGGGTGCTGACCTTGGTGGCGAGGACCACATCGGAGCGGTTGCCGCGCGCGGCGAACCACTTGCCGATGATCGTCTCCGACTCACCGCCCGTGTGGCCGGCGATCCACGCGGAGTAGCCGTCGGCGGTGTCGACGAAGTTGCCGCCCCCTGCCGTGTACGCGTCGAGCACGGCGAAGGACTGCGCCTCGTCGGCTGTCCAGCCGAAGACGTTGCCACCGAGGGAGAGCGGGAAGACCTCCAGGTCGGAGGAGCCGAGCTTGCGGAGAGAAGTCATGCCCCATTTCAACAGCCGTAGCGGACTGCCGTATTCCGCACACGGCCCCCGGGAACGATCAGGGGTTCAGGCCCTTGCTCTGCAGCCACGCCATCGGGTCGATCGCGCTGCCGCCGCCCGGGTGAACCTCCAGGTGCAGATGCGGCCCGGTCACGTTGCCGGTCGCGCCCACGCGCCCGATGACGTCGCCGGTGGCCACCTTCTGCCCCACGCTGACGCTGATGGACGACTGGTGGCAGAACCACAGCTCCGTGCCGTCGTCGAGGGTGAGGATGGTGCGGTAGCCGTACGAGCCGGCCCAGCCCGCCTCCGTGATCGTGCCGCTGTGGATGGCCTTGATCAGCGTGCCGGTGGGGGCCGCGAAGTCGAGGCCGGTGTGGTACCCGGAGGACCACATGGAACCGGCGTCACCGAACCGGGAGGTCAGGGTGTACGAGGAGGTGGGCAGCGAGTAGCTCTTGGCGAGCTCGGCGAGGCGCGCGGCCTCGGCCTTCTGCTTGGCGTCCTCGTCCGCCTTCTTCTTGGCGGCGGCGACCTTGGCCTCGGCGTCGTCCTTCTGCTTGGCGGCCAGCGCGACCGCCTTCTTCGTCGCGGCGGACTCGGCGGCGGCCTGGGCCGCCTTGTCGACCTGGTCCTGCTGCGACTCGGCCTGCAGGATGATGCGGGCGCGCAGTGCCTCGCCCGCGTCCTTGTTGCCCTGCGCGGCGTCGGCGCTGGTCACACCGGCGCTGGTGAGCGGGGTGGCGGAGCCCTTCGGCGTGCTGGAACCGCCGTCGGATATCAGCGCCTTGGCGGACTGGGTGACCGAGGAGAGGTCGGGCAGCGAGATGGACACCGGCGGCTTGCCGGGCGCCGCGGTGGCCATGCCGCCCGCGCCGACGGCGGCGATGACGCCGACGCCCAGGACCGTGGAGCTGCGGGCGAGTCCCCCGCCGCGCTGCTTGGAGACGCGGTGCCGGCCGCGGAGGGGACGGATGGAATCCTCGGTGGGGTTCCACTCCTCCCAGGGGCCCTCGTCCTTGCCGTAGGCGTAGCCAAAAGTCTGGGTGTCGTTCGGCGGGAACGAAGTGGGCTGGGCAGGCCGGTTGGACGCCACGTGGGCGTGCTCCTTTCCTTCCTTCTCGCCTACCGGGTTAGCTGACGGGTTCGGAGCAGGAAGGTCTCCTACGCGCGTCAACCCACGGTGTCTCCACCGTGAAAGACGCTCGATTCACCCCAAGTTGGTGGTTCCCCGGTTCCCTTGCGGGATTCGGCGCGTGCGCACGGAGCCGACTCTTGTGACGGCTGGGACGACCGCGCTGCGTTATCGAACGTTAATAGACACGGGTACCGGATTCCAAGCTGTTCGTACTGATCGTTAACCACTTTTGGCCAGGACTTACCGACCATGAGCGGCGGAAATCGGGCGAGTTGACCGCACCCTCCTACCCGGCAGTTATTTGACGGTGTGTCAGTCGTTATGCGGAGGGACATCGACCGATCACCCCTCGTGACAACGATCAAGAACGTCCCTTCCCGTGACTACGGCCGCCGTACGGCGAGCAGTGCCATGTCGTCCGTCAGTGCGCCGCCCGTGTGCCGCCGGACCTCCTCCGAGAGCGTGGCCAGCAGGACGTCGGGGCCGGGGAAGGTCCGTCCGGCCAGGCGCGCGGCCGGATCGTAGAAGCGCCCCTGCGCGTCGCGGGCCTCGGACAGTCCGTCCGTGTGGAAGAGGAGCGTGGCCCCGTGCGGGAACTCCGCCACCTGCGCACGGTCCGGCCAGCCGCCCAACTCGCCCATGCCGAGCGGCAGTGCGGGGTTCGCGGCGGCGAGCATGACCAGCGTTCCGTCCGCGTGCAGGAGCAGCGGCGGCGGGTGGCCGCGGTTGACGATCCGTACGAGGCCGCCCTCATGCGTGATCTCCGCGAGGACGGCGGTGGTGAACCCCTCGAAGGCGTCGAGGCCCTTGCGCCGGGTGCCCTCGCGGGCCAGCGCCCGCTCCAGCCGCTGCGCGACCGCCTCCGGCGTGGCCTCCTGCTCGGCCGCCTCCCGGAACGCCCCGATGAGCACCGCGACGGCGGCCACCGCTTCCATGCCCTTCCCGCGTACGTCGCCCACCGCCAGCCGTACGCCGTGCGGGGAGTCCTGCACCGCGTACAGGTCGCCGCCGATGAACGCGCCCGCCTGCGCGGCCTCGTAGCGCGCCGCGACGTCGAGGCCGCCGATCCACCGGTCGGGTTCCGGCAGGACGGCACGCTGGGCCGCCTCGGCGATCTGGTGGGCCGAGGCGAGTCGTTCGTCGGTGCGACGGACGAGGATGTTGATGAGCACGGCCAGCACGCCGACGGTCGCCACGGTGGCGACCTCCGTGAGCGCGTCCACCTTGAAGACGATGCCGAGCCGGATGTGGATCGTGAGCACCGCGACGAGCGCCGCGATGCCGGTGAGCACGGTGCCGCGCAGCGAGAAGAGTGAGGCGGCCACGAGCGGCGCGGCCGTGAGGAGGGGGCCCGCGGTGAAGGCCATCGGGGTGAAGTAGTCGTAGAACGCGCCGACCAGGATGAGCAGCGCGGGCAGCACCCGGACGAGGTTGCGCGCGCAGGAGATCCGGCTCCGGTCCGCCTCGACCGGGCGGGGCACCGACTCGACCGGGCAGGGCACCGGCTCGACCGGACAGGGCACCGACTCGCCTCCCGGCCCCGGATCGGGCATGGGACCCCCGGGCAATCGCCCACCGGACCGGTCGTACGGCTCGTCGTTCGGCTCCTCGGCCCGCCGCGCGCCTCCTCGCTGCTGCCCCACCCGTCCAGGCTTCCCGGCGCGGGGGCGGGGGGCGAGTGGTGAGGGGCCGACCGGGGGACGCGTCAGTCCGAGCCCGACCACCGGACGCCACCCGCTCCGCCGCGCCCGTGGTGGTGCCCGGCCGGGGCGACGACGGTCCCGCCGTCCGGCACGAAGTCATGACCGCCGTGACAGACCCCGAGGAACAGCGCGCACGCGGCGAGCAGCAGCGCGAGCGCCGGCGCGCGCCGGACCAGCCACCGAGTACGACTCATAGTGAGCGGAAGACTACAGAAAGTCGCGTCGGCAGGGAAACCCGGGGCGGGACGGCACACGGGAAAGCCGGGCGGCAAGAAACCGGGGACGGCACACGGGAAAAAACCAAGGGCCGGAACTCGTTTCCGAGTTCCGGCCCTTGGCCTTCAGTAGCGGGGACAGGATTTGAACCTGCGACCTCTGGGTTATGAGCCCAGCGAGCTACCGAGCTGCTCCACCCCGCGTCGTTGAAATTAGTGTACGCCATCCGCGGGGCCCGATTCACCAGGCTTTTCGCGGACGCCCGCGAGGCCGCCCCTACCCGGCCGCGAGAAGGTGCCGATTGGGCGCCACGGCCCGCTCCTCGAACTCCGGCAGTACGACGACATCCGCCCCCGCGGCCACGAGCAGACCGTTCCCGTCGGCCCCCGTCACGAACGTGTCGGGCTCGCGCCACGCGGTGACCACCCGCCGTACACCCGCGTCGAGGATCAGCCGCGCACAGGGCGCGGGCCGGGACGCCCGCCGCGCACAGGGTTCCAGGCTGCTGTACACGGTGGCGGAGCGCAGCCGCGGATCCGCGGCATCGATCTTCGCGAGCGCCGCCTCCTCGGCGTGCACGACGGAGTCGTCGCCCTCCCGCGAGTGCCCGCGCGCCAGCTCGGTGCCGTCGGCCGCCACCACCACCGCCCCCACACTGAACGCCGTCTCCGAGGGCGGGCACAGCGCCGCCAGCTCGCAGGCGACGCCCAGCCAGTGCCGGTCCGCGGCGGAGGCGAGAGCGCCCGCCCCGGGTGCGGTGGGGACGTAGCGGATGAGGACGACGTCCCCGACCGGCCGTGTCTCCACCAGCAGCATCCGGCCCGGCGGATATCCCCCGGGTCCGAACAGCCGTGGCGCGTCCGGCTCCCCCACGAAGAGCGGCGCGACGGCGAGCTGCAGCTCGTCCGCCAGCCCCTGTGCCATCAGCTGGGTGTGCACGCGCCCGCCGCCCTCGACCATGAGCCGCCGCACCCCGCGTACGTCGTGGAGGTGTTCGAGCACGACGCGCCAGTCCAGCTCGGCGCCGGTCGGGACCACGTCGACGTCCAGTCCGCGCAGGGCGTCGGTGGCGCGTTCGGCACCCTTGTCCGTCGTGTAGACGGCCTTCTCGCCGCCCGTGTGCCAGAACTGGGCGTCCGGGTCGAGGTCGCCGGAGCCGCTGACGGTGACCTTCAGCGGGTACTCCGGGCGTCCTGCGGCGATCCGCGCCGCCCGGCGCTCGGCAGAGTTGACCAGCAGCCGGGGGTTGTCCGCGCGGATGGTGCCGGCGCCGATCAGGATCGCGTCGCTGGACGCCCGCACCTCGTCGACCCGGTCGAAGTCGGCCGGGCCCGAGAGCAGCAGGCGTTCGGGGCCGGTGTCGTCCAGGAAGCCGTCGAGGGAGACGGCGGCGGACAACAGGACATAGGGGTGGGGCATGGGGCGCACTCTCCAGCTCCGAGCGCAGGGCTCCTAGTGGTTCAAGTTTTAAACAATACCTAGACTGGCGGCATGACGACCCGCTGGCTCTCCCCCGCCGAGCAGCGTGCCTGGCGCGCGTACAACGCCGCCACCTCGCTCCTGGAGGACACGATCGACCGGCAACTCCAGGCCGAGACCGGCATGCCCCACCTTTACTACTCCATCCTGGCCATGCTGTCCGAGGCACCGGACCGGCGGCTGCGGATGACCGATCTCGCCGAGATCCTGAAGATCACCCGCAGTCGGCTGACGTACGGCGTGACCCGGCTGGCCAACGACGGCCTGGTGCGCCGGGAGGGCTGCCACAGCGACAAGCGCACCCAGGTCGCGGTCCTCACGGACGAGGGCATGGCCGTTCTGGAGCGGGCGGCGCCGGGTCACGCGGAGCAGGTCATGAGGGCGGTCTTCGACCGGCTGACCCCGGAGCAGGTGGGACAACTGGAGGAGATCTGCGGGGCCATCACCCGCGGCATCCAGGGGGAGAACCCCGGGGCCTGCGGGGAAGATCTGCCATGGCGGCGGCGTTCTTCCTGAGTCGGCGACGCCGTTCCTCGCGGGCCGTACGACAGCACTCTTCGTGAGCCGTACGACACAGAATCGACCGAAGCCGTTGCTTGAACTTTAAAGCACCGTGTACTGTCTGTCTCCGAGGCAGTGCTTCAAAACTGAAGCACCACCGGCACAACTCGCACCACACCCGCTGGACCGGAGAGACAACATGCGCGATTTCCCCACCGCCACGGTGCGCACCCGCGTCACTGTGCCCCTGCGCTTCGGCGACGGCTACTCGGTCGACGCGGAGTTGGTCACCTTCCACGGCCTCGCCGACGACAAGGAGCACCTCGCCGTCGTGCTCGGCGAGCCCGGCGCGACCCCGCTGGTGCGGCTCCACTCCGAATGCCTGACCGGTGACGTCTTCGGCTCGGCCCGCTGCGACTGCGGCCCGCAGCTGCGCGAGGCGGTGGAGCAGATCGCGGAGCGCGGCGGAGTGCTCCTGTACCTCCGTCAGGAGGGCCGCGGCATCGGCCTCTACAACAAGCTCGACGCGTACGCCCTCCAGGACCAGGGCCTCGACACGTACGCCGCCAACGCCGCGCTCGGCCTGCCCGAGGACGGCCGCGACTACACGGCGGCGGCCCAGATGCTCCAGGCCCTCGGCATCGACGACCTGGACCTGCTCTCCAACAACCCCGACAAGGCCGAGCAGCTGCGCGACCTCGGCGTCACGGTCTCCCACCGCGTCCCGACGGGCGTCTTCACCACCGCCCACAACGTGCGCTACCTGCGCGCCAAGGTCCTCCAGACCCAGCACACGCTCCCCCTGCCGGAACTCACGGCGGGCTGAGTCCGGTACTCGGCGGGGTCGAAGTAGCGCCGGAGCCATCGGGCCCCACGCTCCCCGAACACACCGAAGCCCCAGGTCAGATTCCCTCTGACCTGGGGCTTTTCGGTAGACCCTGTGGGACTCGAACCCACAACCAATGGATTAAAAGTCCACTGCTCTGCCAATTGAGCTAAGGGTCCACACGCCGGCCCGGACCGATCCCGTGCCGATGCATCCCCGAGCATAGCCGGACGAGGCCAGGACTCCGATCGGGTATCGGCGTCCCGGCCACGCCAACAGCGAACAGCCCTATGGATCAACCGGTTCGGGCGCGTCCTTGCGCGCCGCCACGCGGGCGACCGTGCGGGCGTGGTCGGGGTTGAGGAACCAGTGGCGGGCCGAGGCCAGCCACCAGGTCGCGGCGAAGCCGAGGACGACGAGGACCGCGACCGGGGCGTAGTTGAAGGTCTCCCAGGTGACCGGCGAGACCTGCGGCAGCATGAACAGGACCGTGATCACGACGACCCAGGCGACCGAGACCACGCCGATGGCGCTCGACCAGCGGCCCAGGTGCCACGGCCCCCGCTCGAACGCCACCCCCTTGCGCAGCCGCAGCAGCGTCGGGATGATGTACGCGATGTAGAGCCCGATCACTGCGATCGACGTCACGGCCGCGTACGCCGTCACATTGATCAGGTACGGCAGCCCCAGCACGAGCGCGCCCAGTGCCGCCAGCCACACCGCCGCGACCGGCGTGCGCGTGCGCGGGCTCACGGTGTGCCAGACGTTCGAGAACGGCAGCGCGCCGTCCCGCGAAAACGCGTAGATCATGCGGCTGTTGGCGGTGACGGACGCCATCCCGCAGAAGAGCTGCGCGCCGATCACGACCAGGAGCAGGAGCTTGCCCGCCGTCGCCCCCAGCGCGTCGAGCAGGATCTGCGCCGGCGGCGCGCCCGTCGCCGAGCCCAGCTCCTTGTCGTACGACTGGATGGCGAAGGTGAAGCCCAGCAGCAGCACGAACCCGGCTATCCACGAGGTCCAGATCGACTGCACGATGCCCTTGGGGCCCGCCGTCGACGCGTCGTGCGTCTCCTCGGTCATATGGGCGGAGGCGTCGTACCCGGTGAAGGTGTACTGCGCCATCAGCAGGCCGACGAGGACGACGTACACGCCGCTGCCCCAGCCCGTGTTGTTCACGAAGTGCGTGAACACGAAGGACGCCGACTGATGGTGGTCCGGTACGAAGGCCAGCGCGCCCACGATCACCCCGACACCCAGCACGTGCCACCACACGCTGATGTCGTTGAGGAGGGCGACGATCCGGACCCCGAAGGTGTTCAGCAGCCCGTGCAGGACGAGGATCCCGGCGAAGAGCAGGATCGTACGGCCCGGCGTGATCGTGAAGCCGAACTGCAGGTTCAGATACGCGCCCAGGAAGGACGCCGCGCCGAAGTCGATCCCGGCGGTCACCGCGACCTGCCCGAGGACGTTGAACCACCCCGTGAACCAGGCCCAGGCGGCGGCCGACCTCGCGGGCGCCAGACGGTGGGCCCAGAAGTACAGCCCCGCCGAGGTCGGATAGGCCGAACAGATCTCGGCCATCGACAGCCCGACGAACAGCGTCATCAGTCCGACCGCGACCCACCCCCACGTGATCACGGCGGGGCCGCCGGTGTTCATGCCGAACAGATACAGCGTCAGGCACCCCGAGAGAACCGAGATGATCGTGAACGAGACCGCGTAGTTGGAGAACGCCGACATACGGCGGGCGAGAACCTGCGTGTAGCCGAGCTGGGCAAGCCGTTCTTCGTCCGACAGCCCACTCGCCTTGGCGTCATCTGTCATGCCCCCAGCGATTCCCTCGCCGGGGGATCGACATGCACCGATCAAGACGTCGGGTTGGCTAGAAAAGGCCCTTGTAGCCCTGCCAGCCGCTCCCGATCTTCACCCGTGCCGCGAACGACCCCTTGCCGGTGCCGTTCTGACGGTACAGATTGCCCGCGGTGTCCCGCGCGACCAGATCCGCCTTGCCGTCGCCCGTGATGTCCCCGGCGCCGACGACGACGTTGTACGACCCGCCCCAGCCCGCGAACACCTTCGTCCGCCCGCCGAACGACCCCTTGCCGGTGCCGTAGTAGCGGTACAGGGTGTTGGTCTTGTCCTGGGCGAGCAGGTCACCGATGCCGTCGCCGTTGAGGTCACCGACGCCGACGACCTTCTTGTACGTCTTCCAGTTGGCGTACAGCTTCACGCGCGCGGACAGCTTGCCCGTGCTCGTGCCCTTGTAGAGGTACACCGTGCCGGTCGCGGCGTTGCGGGCGATCAGGTCCGGCAGACCGTCCTTCGTCACGTCGCCGGGCGAGGTCAGGACGTCGTACTGGTTCCAGCCGCCGGACGCGAGCGTCGTGTACGGCGTCGACGGCTTCAGCGCGGTGTGGCAGGCCGGCTTGTACAGGCGCAGGGCCCCGCTCGCGAGGCGCACCAGGACGTCGTTGCAGCGGTCCTTGTTCAGATCGCCGAAGGGCACCGCCGTGATGCCGGCCGGCCAGCCGCTGCCGCTGACCTTCTTGGAGAACGTGCCCTTGCCCGTGCCCTGCTGGAACGTCAGCGTGCCCGAGGAGGTGAGGGTGAGCAGGTCGCCGGTGCCGTCCGGGTACTCCACCACGGGGCCGCCGACGTAGTCGTGGCGCACCGCGCTGCCGCGCAGGAGCTGGACCGTGCTGCGCACCTCCAGCGGCGCGCCGACGCCGTCCGCGGGCACGACCGAGAGCGTCCAGTCGTACCAGCCGTTGGGCAGGTACCCGGTGCTGGTGGCGCCGTGCCAGCCGACCTTCAGCTCGCCGCGCACCGCGCCGCCGTCCTGGGTGCCGACGACCTTGCCGGTCGCCTTGTCGCGCACGGTCAGTTTCCAGCTCGCGGCGGGCTTCGACAGCAGCACGCTCGTGAGGGAGACCAGATCCGGATGCTTCTCGTCCGCGTAGACCTCCCGCGCGGTCTGCGCATCCTCCAGCGGGCGCAGCGGCTGCTGCGGCACACCGGACGGGACGAGGTGCACGCGCTCCTGGGCATCGACATAGGCGGCGTTCGCGCCGGACTCGTCGACCGTCCAGCGAACGTCCCGCTGCGAGACCCCGGTGTCCGCCAGGGTGCCGATCACCCGGCTCGCGGGCGTGCCGGCCGCGACCGTCGTGAGGACCAGCTTCCCGTCCTGCTTGTCGTGTGTGACGACGTACCCGTCGCCGAGCTTCGCCTCGTCCGTCGGCACGGGCACGGACCTGCCCGCCGTGCGGTCGTAGACGCCCGCCCGGCCGTCGCACGCCCAGTACAGCCAGCGGCCCAGCGCCTGGAGTTCGGTGGGGGTGCAGCCGGCGTCGGTGGTGACCGGGGCGGCGCTCTTGTTCGTGGTCAGGTCGTACGGCACGACGCTGCCCGGCGTCGTCCCGGCGGTCCACAGGGTGTCGCCGGAGAGGGCGGCGGCGCCGGGGGCCCGGGTGAGATACGGGCTCGGTGCGGAGCGCACCCGGTACACGTACTGCCGGCCGGCCGTGGTGTAGAGGATGTAGCGGCCCGAGGCGTCGGTGATCCGCCCGCCGGCGGGCACGTCGATGGTGTCGCCGTCGTACGGGCCCTGCCCACCGACCTCGATCCGGTCGGACGCCGATCCTCCCGTGCCGCCGCGGTTCACCCAGGCGACCTGCCCGTCGCCCAGGCCGTGGAAGGCGGCGCAACCGGCGTCGCCGGCCGGACAGTTGTCGATGAGGTAGTCCGTGCCGAGGAACCGGGAGGCGTCGCCGAACGTGGGGCTCCCGGCCGCGGTGACGGTCCGGATGCGGCTGGTGCGCTCGCCCTGGGCGCCGTCGCCGCTCGCGTAGTCGGCGACGACGAGCCGTCCCTGGTTCAGCGACAGCCCCTGAATCGGCAGCGGCGGCTTGGACAGCGCCTTGATCCGACGGACGACCGGGCTGCCGTCGGGACCCGGCTGAATGCGCTGGACACCCCAGTCGTCGGCGGTGGTGCGGCCGATCAGGACGGCGGTGCCGTCGGAGACGGCGGAGAAGTAGGCACCCGACGAGGGCATCAGGGTGACCGAGGGACCGCCCGTTATGGGTTCGGCGACCACCACCGTACTGCCGCCGGAGCGGTGGACCAGCCAGTCGCCGACCACGGCGAGGTCCTGCACGGGGTTCACTCTGCCGCTGCCCGACAGCGTGACCTCCTTCGGGGCCGCCGACAGATCGGAGCGGGAGAACACCTGCACGGCGGTCTGGCCGACGTTGAACAGGACCACGTGCTCGGCGGTGATCTGAGCCCTGAGGTAGACCTTGGAGCGCAGCGGAGTCCAGTCCCGCACCTGCCCCGTGCGCCGGTCGACCATGATCGACAGGTACTGCCCGTCCTTCGAGCCCTGGAACAGCAGCCCGTCGGCGTCACCGCCCACGGGCGCCCCGAGGTGCACTCCCGCGGGCACTCCGCTGACCGGCACGTCACGCGTGGTGCCGTCGGCCTCGGGGAGCAGCAGGTGCATCTCCCGCCAGGTCGTGCCCTTCTCGTCCGTCACGCCTCGGTAGGCGACCGCCAGGTCGCTGTACACGGTGAGCAGCCCCAGGCCCGAGGGCACATGAAGGGTACGGGTGGTCCCGTCGACCGCGTTCCACAGGTCGACCCGGTCCCCCTCGTAGCGGTACGCGAGGACATCGCCGCCGGTCCCCCAGGCGCCCATGATCCCCGTCGGCCGCGTCACGGGCACGGACGTCCCGTCCGCGTACCGCGTCCAGACCAGCCCGGACCCCTCCAGCGTGTGGAATACACCCTGCTGCCCCGCGCCGTCGTGGCCGCTGGGCGACGACCCGCTGTAGAGCTCGGCCGAGGTGTAGGTGTCGCGCAGTGTCGCCGGCACCACCGTCTCCTGCGGCGCGTCCGCGACAGCCGTCGGCGACGGCAGCAACGGGCTCAGTCCGGCCGCCAGCACCGCGGAGGCGGCGACGAGACGCAGGCGCACGAAGGCATGACGAGTCAAGAAGACCCTCCCCGAAGAACGAGACGGGACGCGCACCGCTTCTTGATGCCCCCGGCCCCCCGGCCGTCGCATCCGTCTCAGAAGTCGGCTGATCGTACAGCGAGTTCGAAGTCTCGGGAAAGTCGTTTCGAATGGTGCGGGGGCGCGGGCACGGGCACGGAAAACGCCGTGGCCCCCACCGGATCGGTGGGGGCCACGGCGTTCAGTCAGCAGTCGCGGACGTCAGCAGACGTCAGCGGACATCAGCCGTTGCGCTTCCAGCGCGGCTTCTCGTCGCGGCGGCCGAAGGAACCGGTGCCGGTACCCGTGCCGGTGCCGGTGCCGCGGTGGTCGTCGCGACGGCCGTACGGGCGGTCGTGGCTGCCGGCGCGGAAACCGCTGGAGGGACGGTTGTCCTGGCGGTCGCGGTTGAAGGGACGGTCGCTGCCACGGTGGCCGCCACGGTCGTCGCGACGCTCGAAGGTACGGCCGGCGGCACCACGGTCGTTGTCCCGACGGAAGCCGGAACCACCGCGGTCGTCACGACGCTCGAACGAACGACCACCACGGTCGTCACGACGGTCACGGTCGAAGCCGCCACGGTCGTCACGACGGTCGTTGTCCCGACGGAAGCCGGAACCACCGCGGTCGTCACGACGCTCGAACGAACGGCCACCACGGTCGTCACGACGGTCGTTGTCCCGACGGAAGCCGGAACCACCACGGTCGTCACGACGCTCGAACGAACGGCCACCACGGTCGTCACGACGGTCGTTGTCCCGACGGAAGCCAGAGCCACCGCGGTCGTCACGACGCTCGAACGAACGGCCACCACGGTCGTCACGACGGTCGTTGTCCCGACGGAAGCCGGAACCACCACGGTCACCGCGGTCGTTGTCGCGACGCTCGTAGTTGCCCCGCTCGTCACGGCGCTGACGCGGCTCGTAGGACGAACGCTCGGCGACGGGCTGCTCGGACACGGCCGGCGTCTCGGCCGGGGCCTCGGCCACCGCCTGCTCCGCCAGGGCCTCCGCGGCTGCGACGACCGCCGCCTCCGGGTCCTCGCCCCGCTCGCGCGCGGCACGGGCCACCAGACGGTCGGCCTCCCCACGCAGCTCGACCGCACGACGCTGCGCGCGCTCCAGCTCCTTGGTGAGCTGCGAGACCTCACGCTCGGCCTGCTGCGCGGCGTCGCCGGCCGACTGGGCCTGGACCTCGGTCATCGACCGGGCGCCGGTGATCTCGGCGACCTCGGGCTCGAAGGCCGTACCGGAGTTGATGATGTGACGCGCGGCGTCGACGCCCGCGTCCTCCATCAGCCGGAAGATCTGACGGCGCTGGTGCGGCAGGGAGAGGGACACCACGGTGCCGCTGCGGCCCGCGCGGGCCGTACGGCCGGAGCGGTGCAGGTAGTCCTTGTGGTCACCGGCCGGGTCCACGTTCAGGACCAGGTCGATGCCGTCGACGTGGATACCGCGGGCGGCGACGTCGGTCGCGACGAGCGCGTTGACGTAACCGTCCTTGAAGTCGGCCAGCGTCCGGGTCCGCGCGCCCTGGGTCATGCCGCCGTGCAGCGCGTCGGCCTTCACACCGGCGTCGCGCAGCTGCTCGGCGATACGGTCGGCGCCCAGCTGAGTGCGGACGAAGATGATCGTGCGGCCCTTGCGGGAGGCGATCGCGGCGGTGACCGGCGCCTTGTCCTTGGGCTTCACGATGAGGATGTGGTGGGACATCGTCGTGACGTTGCCCTGGGCGCTGTCGACCTCGTGCGTGACCGGGTTGGTCAGGTAGCGCTTGACCAGCGTGGAGATCTCGTTCTCCATCGTGGCCGAGAACAGCATCCGCTGGCCGCCGGCCGGGATCTGGTCGAACAGCTCGGTGACCTCGGGCAGGAAGCCCAGGTCGGACATCTGGTCGGCCTCGTCGAGAACAGCCACCTGGACGTTCTCCAGCGAGCAGGCGCCACGGTTGATGATGTCGCGCAGACGGCCCGGGGTGGCGACGAGGACGTCGACGCCGCGCTCCAGGGCGTAGATCTGGTTGCCCATCGACGTACCGCCGCAGACGACCTTCATCTTCAGGCCGAGGACGTCGCCGTAGGGCTGCAGCGCGTCGGCGACCTGCATGGCCAGCTCACGGGTCGGCGTGAGGATGACGGCGCGCGGCTTCTTCTTCTCGGTGTGACCGCCGGCGAGTCGCGCCAGGGTCGGCAGACCGAAGGAGAGGGTCTTGCCGGAGCCGGTGCGGCCACGGCCGAGGATGTCCTTGCCGGCCAGGGCGTCCGGGATGGTCGCGGCCTGGATCGGGAACGGAGTGGTCACACCGTTCTGGGCGAGCTTGCGGACGACGCCCTCGGGGAGGCCGAGGGAGTCGAAGGTGATCTCGGGGGCGGCGTCGACGGTCTCGACCGTCTCCACGGTCTCGACGGCGGCCTGGATGCCCTCGTTGTTGTCGTTCTCGTTGTTCTCGGGCACGACGACGTGATCAGTACTGGAAACAGACATGCGAAATGCGAACCTTCCGGAGTTCTTCGGCACGCGCCCAAACTCCGTGAAGTCGCAATCGACCGCCTCTATGCGGTCCGGCCACGGCAAGGGAGAGTACGCGCCACACGCGGCGCTCTCTGCAATGGCGCCGGGCAAATGGGATCAAACGATCTACCACCATACGCACCCCCAACCCCTGAAGGCAAACTGACCCCCAAAGGGGCAGGTCAGGCACATAGGGGAGGTCTCACGTCTGCTGGCAGGGGTTCCAACACCAGCGGTGGTCGAGCGTATTCCCGCTCCCTCCGCCGACTTTCCCGCCACCTCTCCACCAGTCGGCGCTCCGCCCCTCCCCGCCGCCCCGCTCACGCCGGTTGGCCCGCCCGCGGTGCCGGCTCCCGAACCACCAGCTGCGTGGTCTGCTCATGCGCCGAGGACGAGGGCTCCGCCGTGGTCGGATCGGGCGTCGACGTCGCGGGCGGTGGCGGGGGAGGAGGCGGCGGAGTCGGATCGGACGTGGCATGCGTGGGACTCGGCGCCCCGTTCGACGGCGGGGGCTGCTCCGGCTGTCCCTTGCCGTCCCCCTTGCCCGTCGCCCTGGCGGACGGCTTCGCACCGCCGGAGACCGACGCGGACGCGGACGCCGACCCGGAGGCCGACTCACCGGGCTTGGCGGAGGCACCGCCCTTCGCACCCGTCCCCCCGTGGAACCCGCCACCGCCCCCGCCCCCCGCGGACCCCCCGCCGGAAGCCTGGCCGCCGTGCCGCCCCGCCGAGTGCGCGGGCCCGGGCCGGCCCGCGTCGTCACCCACGCTCATACAGCCGGCGGCGGACGCGACGACGATGACCGTGGCGGCCAGACGGACGGGTACGTACAAGGCGCGCACGGGCAGCCACCTCCGGAGGGGGTCTCCCCTGCTCGGCGAGGCCGAGAGCCTGGGGATGGATCGGGGAGTCCCCCTGCCCAACTCCCGCCGCCCGCAAGAGGACACGCGGGAACATGACACACGTCCCGAGCCCCCGTGGGCGTCAGCCCCCGTCACCCACTCCCCGCTCGCTCACCCGTAGCCGAGCGCGTGCAGCCGTTCGTCATCGATCCCGAAGTGATGCGCGATCTCGTGCACCACGGTGACCTCGGTCTCCGCGACCACGTCCTCCCGCGTCTCGCACATCCGCAGCGTCGGCCCCCGGTAGATCGTGATCCGATCCGGCAGCACCCCCGCGTACCACTCCCCGCGATCGGTCAGGGGAGTTCCCTCGTAGAGCCCGAGCAGCTCGGGATCGGCGGGATCGGGCTCGTCCTCGACGAACACCGCCACGTTGTCCATCAACCGCGTCAGCTCCGGCGGAATCCGGTCCAGCGCCTCGGCGACCAGTTCCTCGAACTCCTCGCGCGTCATCTCCAGCACACGGCCATTGTCCGGTACGACCGCCGCACAGGAGAGTCGACGACAACCCCGTACGCCCCGCATACCCACCCCCGCACTTGGGCATACGGGACCAATGGCCCGCGTCCCCGCTGCCGTCACCACCGCCATATCCGCCGTCACCACCACCCTGACCCGCAAGCACCACACCCTCCGCTCCCGCCACCTCCGCCGCACCCGCCGCTTCCGCCCCGTCACCGAGGAACTCGTCCAACAGCCGAACCCGTACACCCGGGCGCTCGGCCTGCTGGCGGTCGTCCTCCTCGGCGCCTGGCTGGGCCTGCTGATCGTGGGCAATGTGCGCGTCCCGGTCGGCCCCATGAACACCACGATGACCCTGCGCCCCTCGGTCACCGGCGGCACCAAGATCAACGTCTCCCCGCTCGGCGCCCTGGAGCTGAACAGCCACATCGCCCCGGTCCGCCTCGACGTGAACGTCGACCAGCTCGACCCGGTCCGCGCGCAGGCCCTGGTCGACCACCCCGAGCGGCTCTCGGGCCTGCAGGACGAGGTCGCGCACGACGTCGAGCACGGCACACTCGACCTGGCCGTACGGTCCTGCGTCGCGGTCGTGTCGGGCGCCACGGCCCTCGGCCTCGCGGTCTACCGCCGCCCTCGCCGCGCCCTGGCCGCCGGTGGCCTTGCCCTCACCCTGCTCACCGCCTCGGGTGCGACGGCCTTCGCCACCTGGAACCCGAATTCGGTGCTGGAACCGAAGTTCTCGGGACTGCTCTCCTCCGCCCCCTCCCTCGTCGGCAACGCCCGCAGCATCGTCAGCGAATTCAACGTCTACCAGGAGGAGTTGGCACGCCTGGTGACGAACGTGACGAAGCTCTACGACGTCACGTCCACGCTCCCGACGTACGAGCCGGACCCGTCCACCATCCGGGTCCTGCACGTCTCCGACATCCACCTCAACCCCGCGAGCTGGAAGATCATCGCGTCGCTGGTGAAGCAGTACTCGATCAATGTGATCGTCGACTCCGGCGACACCATGGACCACGGAACGTCGGCCGAGAACGGCTTCCTGGACCCCATCCCCGACCTGGGCGCGCCGTACATCTGGGTGCGCGGCAACCACGACAGCCTCGTCACCCAGCGCTACCTGGAACGCCTGAAGAACGTGCACGTCCTGGACGACGGCCGCGCGATCACGGTCGCGGGCCTGCGCTTCGCCGGCATCGGCGACCCCCAGTTCACCCCCGACCGCTCGGTCGCCCCGGGCGGCGACGCGGCGGAGGATCTGGCCGGCGCCCGCCTGGCCTCCGCCCTCCGCGACCAGCGCACGGCAGGCACCCCCGTCGACATCGCCATCGCCCACGAGCCGTCGGCGGCCCGCGGGACGGACGGCGAGGTGCCCCTCGTCCTGGCCGGTCACCTCCACCACGAGCAGATGGAGGTCATGAAGTACGGAACCCGCCTGCGCGTCGAGGGCTCGACGGGCGGCAGCGGCCTGCGCGCGATCGAGGGCAAGTACCCGGACCCCATCGAGGCCTCGGTCCTCTACGTCGACCGCGACACCCGCCGTCTCCAGGCCTGGGACGAGATCAAACTGGGCGGCCTGGGCCTGACGACGGCCGAGGTCAGCCGCCACCTCCCGAAGGAGAACCAACCGGGCGCGCCCCAGTCCTCCTCCCCCTCGCCGACCACCCCCACGACCACCCCGTAAACCGTTTTGGCGATACCTCCCGCCATCCCATATGCTTCTCACGTCCCCGACGCGCTGAGAAGCGCCCAGGCGGGCCGATAGCCCTCATCGTCTAGCGGCCTAGGACGCCGCCCTTTCAAGGCGGTAGCACGGGTTCGAATCCCGTTGGGGGCACGCAACACCGTGTGCGACACTGTTTTACGCGTCGCGCGCAAAAGCTTGGTCCTGTGGAGCAGTTTGGAGTGCTCGCCACCCTGTCAAGGTGGAGGCCGCGGGTTCAAATCCCGTCAGGACCGCTGAGGTTTCTTATGAAACCTCGTGGCTGGGTAGCTCAGTTGGTACGAGCGATCGCCTGAAAAGCGATAGGTCGCCGGTTCGACCCCGGCCCCAGCCACAAGAACGAGAACCCCCTCCGGGTCAACTGGAGGGGGTTTTCGTCGCTCGCGGAGCCTTAGGGGGGTTCTTGAGACATATCGCCAGAGGACTGGTGACGGCCGGCGCCGTCCTGGTCGGCACCCTCGCGATACCCGGCACGGCCCACGCCGCGGGGCCGAACGTCGAGAATGCGTACAGCGACCAGGCCGACTGGTCGGTCCTCGACGTCCGCCTCAACTACAGCGGCTCGGTCGACAAGATCACGGCCAAGCTCCGCCCGGCCGGCAGCGCCGAGTCGGACGCACCGGTGGCCACGATCACCGACTTCACGCGCAAGTACGACTACAGCTCCTGGGACAGCATCTGGGCCTCCCAGCCC
Source organism: Streptomyces sp. NPDC007095 (assembly GCF_040634475.1). Taxonomy (NCBI): domain Bacteria; kingdom Bacillati; phylum Actinomycetota; class Actinomycetes; order Kitasatosporales; family Streptomycetaceae; genus Streptomyces; species Streptomyces sp. NPDC007095. The sequence goes on along the minus strand of NZ_JBEYFS010000082.1, from coordinate 20,322 downwards.
ATCCACCTGGACACTCTGGGCGACTACACGATCGACATCGAGGCCACGGACTCCTCGGGCGAGACCACCGTCCAGCAGAACGCCGGCACTCTGCGCTACCAGAAGCAGCCCGTCATCACCGGTTACTCGGTCACGCCGACCGAACCGGACATCGAGCACAAGACGGTCACGGCCACCGGTGACATGGCCGTCCGCGACCCCAGCACCCGTGAGACGGTGCCACTGCCCGGCGCCACCGTGGACCTCACGTTCGACGGGAACGACGAGACCACCGCTGTCACGGACGACGCCGGCCACTTCTCCGCCTCCCACGAGGTGGTGAACGGCGGCTGGACCTTCGCCCAGTACAACGGCGACCTGGGCTTCGCCGCCGGCCCTTGGGTAGAGGTCAGGCCGAAGACCGCGCCGACCCGGATCGTCCTGGACAAGAGCAGCCTCCACGTCACCGCGAACGACAAGTTCAACGTCGCCGGAACGCTCCAGTACCAGAGCGGCACGGAGTGGAAGCCGCTGGCCGGCATCGCGCTGCAGATGGACTACAAGGACTGCACCACCTGCAGCCCCGTCCAGTCGACCACCGACGCGAACGGCCGCTTCTCCTTCTCGAAGTACGCGTACGGCAGCAAGGTGGTCTACGAGGTCGGCTTCCCGCCGTACCCGTACAACCCCTTCATCCAGCGCACCACGAAGGCCGACGTCACCGTCGCGGCCACCGCCACGACGAAGTTCACCGAGTTCACGGCGCGACTGGACGAGTACGCGCAGCTGGACGTCACCGGCATCGTCGACCTGGTCGGGCGGGACACCAACGACCGGATCGGCGTCGACATCCAGTACTCGCCCGACGGCAGGACCGGCTGGAGCACCAAGAAGACGGTGCAGACCACCAACGGCTCGCAGTTCATCGTCGAGAAGCTGCCGGGCTACACGGACGGCTACTGGCGGCTGCACTACGCCGGCTCCACCAGCAAGGACATCAAGGGCGGCGTCAGCGGCAGCCTGCGCAGGAACCGCGCCCTCACCCGGATCAAGGACGCCAACGCGTCCCCCGAGCCCGTCTCCAAGGGCCGGACGATCACCGTCAAGGGCGTGCTCCAGGAGCGCAAGGCCGGCACCACCTCCTGGAAGGCGTACGGCGCCAAGAAGGTGGAGATCCTCTTCCGGCCCAAGGGCAAGAAGACCTGGTACCTGATGTCCACCGTCACCACGAAATCGAACGGATCCTTCAGCAAGGGCTTCAAGGCCCAGCAGGACGGCACCTGGGTACCCGTCTTCCTGTATCCCGACAGCAAGCACTTCGTGGGCGACGGCACGGAGGACTACGTCGACGTGCGATGACACCCGCGCGGGCGGCTGAGGAGGGGCGGACCCGAAGGGGTTCGCCCCTTTTCGCGCCGGGACGGGCGCGACCGGTGGCGGGCGGCTCGCTTGGCACCGGCGCTCGGCCGCCGCTATGTTCTGGCCGGTCCAGCAGGTTTCTTCGGGGCGGGGAACACATGAGCGGGAACGTGGCCAGAGTGATTCGGGACACCGAGTTGGAGAAGGACCGGGCCCGGTACGGGCTGTTGGCCGTGGTCGTCAGCATTCTCGCGATCTCGGGCGTCGCGATCTTCGGCGTCTGGCGGCTCGACGGCGACAAGGCCGTGATCGTCGGCGTGCTCACCGCCGCGTTCACCGCGGTGAGCAGCATGACCACCGCCTACCTGGGCATCAAGGCCGTCTCCAACACCGCCCAGTCCATGGCCCGGGGAGACCGTCCCCACCGGGAGTCCGCGCCCGCCGCCACACCGGCGCCCTCTGCCACGCCCGAGCCCGCCCCCGCCGCCTCCCCCGAGCCGCCGGCGCAGCGCACCCCCTGACCTGTCCGCACGCCCCGCCCAAAACCGCTCGCCAGTAATTTCGGCGAGGTGAGATCCTGGACGGCGTATGTCTACGCATCCTGCCCCCGTCCTCGGCGACCTCGCCCCCCGCCTGGCCGAGCTGTCCCTGCGCGACGCGCACCGGCTCGGCCGCAGGCTCGAGGGTGCGCGCCGGATCCGCAAGCCCGAAGCCCGCGCCGCCGTGCTCGCCGAGATCGACGCGGAGGTCACCAAGGCCGAGGCCCGCATGGCCGAGCGCCGCGCCCGCGTGCCCGCCGTCACCTACCCCGAGCAGCTCCCGGTCAGCCAGAAGAAGGCCGACATCGCCGACGCCATACGCGACCACCAGGTCGTCATCGTCGCAGGTGAGACCGGCTCCGGAAAGACCACCCAGATCCCCAAGATCTGTCTCGAACTGGGCCGCGGCGTCCGCGGCATGATCGGCCACACCCAGCCCCGCCGCATCGCCGCCCGCACGGTCGCCGAGCGCGTGGCGGAGGAGCTGGACACCCCTCTCGGCGAGGCCGTCGGCTGGAAGGTCCGCTTCACCGACCAGGTGAACCCGGACGGCACCTTCGTCAAGCTCATGACGGACGGCATCCTGCTCGCCGAGATCCAGACGGACCGCGAGCTGCGCGCGTACGACACGATCATCATCGACGAGGCCCACGAGCGCTCCCTCAACATCGACTTCCTGCTCGGCTACCTCGCCCAGCTGCTCCCCAAGCGCCCGGATCTCAAGGTCGTCATCACCTCGGCCACGATCGACCCGGAGCGCTTCTCCCGCCACTTCGGCGACGCCCCGATCGTCGAGGTCAGCGGCCGTACGTACCCCGTGGAGGTCCGCTACCGCCCGCTCCTCGAAGAGGACGGCGACGACGCCGACCGCGACCAGATCACCGCGATCACGGACGCGGTCGAGGAACTGCAGGCCGAAGGCAAGGGCGACATCCTCGTCTTCCTCTCCGGCGAACGCGAGATCCGCGACACGGCGGACGCACTCACCAAGAAGCAGTACCGCTTCACCGAGGTCCTCCCCCTCTACGCCCGCCTCTCCCACGCGGAGCAGCACCGCGTCTTCCAGCCCCACACCGGCCGCAGGATCGTCCTGGCGACCAACGTCGCCGAGACCTCGCTCACCGTCCCGGGCATCAAGTACGTCATCGACCCGGGCAACGCCCGTATCTCCAGATACAGCCACCGCACCAAGGTCCAGCGCCTGCCCATCGAGCCGGTCTCGCAGGCCAGCGCCAACCAGCGCAAGGGCCGCTGCGGCCGTACGTCGGACGGCATCTGCATCCGCCTGTACTCCGAGGACGACTTCAGCGCCCGCCCGGAGTTCACGGACGCGGAGATCCTCCGTACGAACCTGGCGAGCGTCATCCTCCAAATGACGGCGGCCGGCCTCGGCGACATCGAGAAGTTCCCCTTCATCGACCCGCCGGACCACCGCAACATCCGCGACGGCGTCCAACTCCTCCAGGAACTGGGCGCGCTGGACCCGTCCCAGAAGGACGTACGCAAGCGCCTGACGGAGACCGGCCGCAAGCTCGCCCAGCTCCCCGTCGACCCCCGGCTGGCCCGCATGGTCCTGGAGGCCGACAAGAACGGCTGTGCGCGCGAGGTCATGGTGATCGCCGCGGCGCTCTCCATCCAGGACCCGCGCGAGCGCCCCGCCGACAAGCAGACGCAGGCGGACCAGCAGCACGCCCGCTTCAGGGACGAGACGAGCGACTTCCTCGCCTTCCTCAACCTCTGGCGTTACGTCCGCGAACAACAGAAGGAGCGAGGCTCGTCGGCCTTCCGCCGCATGTGCAAGCAGGAGTACCTGAACTTCCTGCGCATCCGCGAGTGGCAGGACATCTACACCCAGCTGCGCACGGTCGCCAAGCAGATGGGCATCCATCTCAACGAGGACGACGCGGCGGACCAGAGCGTCCATGTCTCCCTCCTCGCCGGCCTGCTCTCGCACGTCGGCATGAAGGACGTGAAGGAGACCGGGGGCGAGAGCGGCGGGCGCAGCACGGGCAAGAACGAGTACCTGGGTGCCCGCAACGCCAAGTTCGCGATCTTCCCTGGCTCGGCCCTCTTCAAGAAGCCCCCGCGTTTCGTGATGTCGGCCGAGCTGGTGGAGACCTCCCGCCTCTGGGCCCGCGTGAACGCCAGGATCGAGCCCGAGTGGGTCGAACCCCTGGCGGAACACCTCCTCAAGCGCACCTACAGCGAACCGCACTGGGAGAAGGACCAGGCGGCCGTGATGGCGTACGAGAAGGTCACTCTCTACGGCGTCCCGATCGTCGCCCAGCGCAAGGTCAACTACGGTCGTATCGACGCCGAGACGAGCCGCGACCTCTTCATCCGCAACGCCCTCGTGGAGGGCGACTGGCGCACGCACCACAAGTTCTTCGCCGACAACCGCAAGCTCCTGACCGAGGTCGAGGAGCTGGAGCACCGTGCCCGCCGCCGGGACATCCTGGTCGACGACGAGACGCTGTTCGACTTCTACGACCAGCGGGTGCCGGCCCACGTCGTGTCCGGCGCGCACTTCGACTCGTGGTGGAAGCACAAGCGCCATGACGAGCCGGAGCTTCTCGACTTCGAGCGCTCGATGCTCATCAACGAGCGAGCCGGTGACGTCAGCAAGGACGACTACCCCGACTCGTGGCGTCAGGGCCGCCTGAAGTTCCGGGTGACCTACCAGTTCGAGCCGGGCGCGGACGCCGACGGCGTCACGGTCCACATCCCGCTCCAGGTCCTGAACCAGGTGACGGACGAGGGCTTCGACTGGCAGATCCCGGGCCTGCGCGAGGAAGTGGTCACCGAGCTCATCCGCTCCCTCCCCAAGCCCATCCGCCGCAACTACGTCCCCGCCCCGAACTTCGCGAAGCGGTTCCTCGACCAGGCCGTGCCCCTTCAGGAGCCGCTGCCGACGACCCTCGCCCGCGAGCTCAAGCGGATGGTCGGCGTGCCGGTCACTGCCGACGACTTCGACTGGTCCCGCGTCCCCGACCATCTGAAGATCACCTTCCGGATCGTCGACGAGCGGCGCCGCAAACTGGCCGAGGACAAGGACCTGGAGACCCTCCAGCTCCAGCTGAAGCCGAAGGCGCGCAAGGCGATCTCGCAGGCCGCGGCGGCGACGGCGGAGCGCGAGGGCGGCGAGTCCCTGGAACGTACGGGCCTCACGGAATGGACGATCGGCACGCTGACGCGCGTCTTCGAGACGCGCCGGGCCGGCCAGCCGGTGAAGGCGTACCCGGCCCTGGTCGACGACGGCCCGACGGCGAACACCGTCTCCGTACGTCTCTTCGACACGGAGGCCGAGCAGGATCAGGCCATGTGGAAGGGCACCCGGCGGCTGATCCTGCGCAACATCCCGGTGAACCCGGGCAAGTTCGCCTCGGACAAGCTCACCAACGCCCAGAAGCTCGCCCTGTCGGCCAACCCGCACGGCTCCGTGCAGGCCCTGTTCGACGACTGTGCGACAGCGGCGGCGGACAAGCTGATCGGCGACTTCGGGGGCCCGGCGTGGGACGAGGAGTCGTACCGGAAGCTGTATGACAAGGTGCGCGCCGAGATCGTCGACACGACGGTCCGGACGGTGGGCCAGGTGCAGCAGGTCCTCGCCGCCTGGCAGGCCTGTGAGCGCCGTCTGAAGGCCACCAGCAGCCCCACCCTGCTGGCAAACCTCACGGACGTACGGACGCAGCTGAACGCCCTGGTGAAGCCCGGCTTCGTCACGGCGACCGGCCTGCGCCGCCTCCCGGACCTGATGCGCTATCTGGTCGCCGCCGACCGCCGCCTTCAGCAGATGCCGACCGGCGTCCAGCGGGACACCACCCGCATGGAGAAGGTCCACGAGATGCAGGACGAGTACGCGTGGCTCCTGGAGCAGTTGCCGCAGGGCCGGCCGGTCCCGCAGCAGGTCCTGGACATCCGCTGGATGATCGAGGAGCTCCGGGTCAGCTATTTCGCCCACGCGCTCGGCACGGCGTACCCGGTCTCCGACAAGCGCATCGTGAAGGCGATCGACGCGGCGGTGCCGTGACGGGACCTGCACGGTGGGTGAGTTCGACCCCGGGCTCGCCCTCCTGTACAGTCTCTTCTCGCAGCACAGCGCAAGAAAGTGACTGCGAAACCTGGTCCTGTGGAGCAGTTTGGAGTGCTCGCCACCCTGTCAAGGTGGAGGCCGCGGGTTCAAATCCCGTCAGGACCGCAGTAGATACGAGAGCCCGGGTCTTCGGACCCGGGCTCTCGTGCGTACGCACTCCACGCAGCCGCTCGAAGTCACGGACCCCTCGCGCATCCGGACTCCCTGACCACCCGCGCGCGGGCCACCCCGCGCGGCCCGAACCCCCGGCAGCGCACGTTCGGGCCCCTGGGCGCGTATCCACAGACTCCTGGCGCCGTACGCCCCTTCACGCGCCTCGTGCGCCCCCACCCCCACACAGCCGCTCCCCAGGCCCTCCCACCGGACGTCGGACGCAGCCCCGCCCGACCGGCGGAGCCTCCCGCACCTTGACGCCGTCACATTCGGCGGGTACCCCGGAATCCAGGGCACTCGACCTCGTGGAGGTGGTCCATGGCGGCGTCCGCTCGGCACGAGACGCGCGCGCTGCTCCGCGCCCATCTGTCGGCCGCCTCCGGGTACCGCCATCTGACGCGGCACTGCCCGATCTGCCACCAGCTCCTGAGACTGGCCATGGAGCCCTCCGCGCACGGCGACGAGGACGAGACGGCGGCCGAGGACGAAACCCCCGCCAAGGCGTGACCCTCGCGCGGGAGGGCACATCCGCCCAACTCCTTTAGCGCAGACGCGCCACAGGCAACAAGGACTCTGGCATGTGACGGGTGTCACCGCATAAGTTTTCAGAAGAGCGGAACTTACACCCCACCTACAACTTGTCAATTTAATATGTGCAATTGCACCACTCTCCGGAGACTCCCACGGGAGATCCGACACCCCTCCCCAGACTCCGACAAGGCCGCTCACAGGCCCACCGCACGACCCCACAGCCGCGCCCCTTCGGCGCCTGAGCAGGGCACAAAAAAATCGCGCTGGACCCGGCGGAGTCCAGCGCGATCGACGACGCACCCTTGTCGCATGTGTAACTGGGTCGGGCGTGAGCCCTGTTGGGGCAGGACCCGCGTCGCTTGGAGCTGTGGTCGGGCGTCTTGACAGGTTGGGGGACCTACCGAATTGCCCGGTTATGCAGTTGTTCAGGCCTCGCTGCGCTGCTGCGGGATACCCGCGAGTAGTGCGCGGACCTCAGCCTCGCGGTAGCGGCGGTGCCCGCCGAGCGTGCGGATGGATGTGAGCTTGCCGGCCTTCGCCCACCGCGTGACCGTCTTGGGGTCGACGCGGAACATCGTGGCGACCTCAGCCGGGGTCAGCAGCGGCTCGGCATCAGGGGTGCGAGCGGTCATGAGCGGCCTCCTCGGGAGAACCGAACCTTCTCGGTTCTTTCCTCTAAATTCTGCACCTTGACCCGCGTTGCCCGAAATGGCGGACGCGAGTCGAGTCGGTTATAGGACGAACGGCTTGTCCTCGGCACTACAACTACACCATCCGTCCAGCCGCGTCGGCCAAACCGATGGAATTGCCCTCCCAGGTGTTCATCAGCGACGGAAGCCGATGGACCATGCCATAGCGGACAGTCACGCCACTGTGACGATCAGTCACAGGACGATCAGGAGTCATCAGACCCCCCATAGCGCGCAATACCGAGATTCCCGCCCAAACATGGACGGATGGAGCCCTCCCCCGGGCTCCTTGTCCTATTTTGGCACGAGGAGGGGCAAGCGATGCAAGAGCCAGGTAAGTGCCATCCGTCACGCTTGGCACATCGTCGACACAAAAGACCGGATCGGGACCTAGGTCCCGCCCTGCGCGATCTTCTCCCGCAGTGAGGGTTCTTCAGCGTGCGAGGACCATACGTCAGTTCGGGCGAACACCAGTGAGAAGCACATCACACTTCTCGTGCGGCCGACCCGCCCCAGCCGGCCCGGGACACTCAGACACCCCACAGCACTCAGACACCCCACAGGACACACAGGTCCCACAGGACACACAGAACCCACGTGACACACAGGACCCATGCGCCCCACAGACCCAAACGCCCTGGACGCCCCTCAGTTCGCCGAGCGCCGGTCCCGGACCGAGCGCCAGCGCTCCACGAGCCGCCCGTACGCCTCGCCCGCCGCCGCCCCGTCCCCGTGACGCAGCGCCTCGATGCCCTTGGCGACGTCTGCCGCCGAGTGGTCGTCCTCGAGGTGCCCGGCCGGCAGGGCGTGCACGAGCCCGCCGTAGTCCAGCTCGACCAGCGAGCGCGGATGGAACTCCTCCAGCCAGCGCCCCACGTCCACCAGCCCATCGATGAGGGGCCCCTCGTCCAGGGTGTCCCGCAGGGTCTTCAGGGCGCGTGCCGTCCGCCGCCGCGCCTGCACCATCGGTGTCCGGTAGCGCAGCACCGGCGCTGCTCCGTCACCGCCCGCCCCCTTCTCGTACCGCCGCTCCTCGTCGGTGACGAGCACGAACCAGTTCAGCGGCACCTGCCAGGTCGAGGTGCGGATCCACGGGCGGGCGTCAGGGTTGCGGGCGAGCCAGCGCTCGTAGTCAAGCGCCGCCTGGCGGCGTACGAGCGGCGGCAGGACCGCGTCCAGGACGGACGCGGGCAGTTCGTCGGCCAGTTCCTCCAGCGCCTGCCAGCCGCGCAGCCGGGTGCGCCAGGGACAGACGCAGAGCACTCCGTCGACGCTCAGCACGAACGCGTCCGCGCTCTCGTGCACCGGCACGGGGATCGGCGGGGTGGGCAGCAGATCGGCCAGCGAGCGGCGCAACTCGTCCTGGTACGACGGACGCTCGGCGCGCCGCGCATAACGCGCCCAGTGGGTGCGCTCCGGCTCCGGGAAGGCGGCCAGCGGTTCGTACACGCGCAGATAGGACGCGTACGGGACGATCACCGAGGACACCTTGGGCACCCCTGCTCCCTCCCCAACGGACCGGACCCGAAACCCGGGCGGGAATCCCGGGCGAGCGGCGCTCGGGCGACCGGGAAATCACTCCAAATCGTCCCACGACCGTGCGGAAACGTACTCCGGGAGGAGGTGATCCTGAACACTGCGCGGATGGCGACCGGGCACAGGCTCTAATCTCATGCCCACGGAAGCCCGCCATCCGCACGGGCACCGTCCACAACCGCCGCTACTTACCTGGGAGTCACCACAGTGACCGACGTAACCGACGGCGTCCTGCACACCCTGTTCCACTCGGACCAGGGGGGTCATGAGCAAGTCGTGCTCTGCCAGGACCGGGCCAGCGGCCTCAAGGCCGTCATCGCCATCCACTCCACCGCTCTGGGCCCCGCCCTCGGCGGTACGCGCTTCTACCCGTACGCGAGTGACGAGGAAGCCGTCGCCGACGCTCTGAACCTCTCGCGCGGGATGTCGTACAAGAACGCCATGGCCGGTCTCGACCACGGCGGCGGCAAGGCCGTGATCATCGGAGACCCCGAGCAGATCAAGAGCGAGGCCCTGCTCCTCGCCTACGGTCGGTTCGTGGCCTCGCTCGGCGGGCGCTACGTCACCGCGTGCGACGTCGGTACGTACGTCGCCGACATGGACGTCGTGGCGCGCGAGTGCCGCTGGACGACGGGCCGCTCGCCCGAGAACGGCGGCGCCGGCGATTCCTCGGTCCTGACCGCCTACGGGGTCTTCCAGGGCATGCGGGCGAGCGCCCAGCACCTGTGGGGCGACCCGACACTGCGCGGCCGCAAGGTCGGCATCGCGGGCGTCGGCAAGGTGGGCCGCCACCTGGTGGACCACCTGCGCGAGGACGGCGCGGAGGTCGTGATCACGGACGTACGCGACGAGTCCGTACGGCAGATCCTGGACAAGCACCCGACGGGCGTCACGGCCGCCACGGACACCGAGGCGCTGATCCGCACCGAGGGCTTGGACATCTACGCCCCCTGCGCGCTGGGCGGGGCGCTGAACGACGCGTCCGTGCCGGTGCTCACCGCGCGGATCGTGTGCGGCGCCGCCAACAACCAGCTCGCGCACCCGGGCGTCGAGAAGGACCTCGCGGACCGCGGGATCCTCTACGCGCCCGACTACGTGGTGAACGCGGGCGGTGTCATCCAGGTCGCCGACGAGCTGCACGGCTTCGACTTCGACCGGTGCAAGGCGAAGGCCACAAAGATCTTCGACACCACGCTGGCCATATTCGCACGTGCGAAGGAGGACGGGATTCCGCCGGCTGCCGCGGCCGACCGGATCGCCGAGCAGCGGATGGCGGAGGCGCGCCACCGCGGATAGCGGAACCTTCCATTCCGTCGCATTCCGCACGTGTCTCGACGCTTGTCAGGGACCCGCCGAGGGGACACTTCGAGAGAACTCTCACTCCCGTCGGCGGGTCGTCCGCCAAGAAGAGGTTAAAATCGCGGTTGACCAGCGAGGACAGGGCACCTCGCAGGTTCTGGGCCTAGGCGCGTCCTGCGGGCGACGTACCGTATGGGCGCGGGCTCAGGTACCGTGGAAGCCCTACGGACCGGTCTCTCCACGGAGAGCCCGTTCCAGATCATGAACGCGTGTCAAGACTCTGGGGCCACCGAGCCCCGTATCCGAGGGGGTCGAGCCATGGGGCGCGGCCGGGCAAAGGCCAAGCAGACGAAGGTCGCCCGCCAGCTGAAGTACAGCAGCGGCGGGACTGACCTCTCGCGTCTGGCCAATGAGCTGGGCGCTTCGACTTCGAGCCAGCCGCCGAATGGCGAGCCGTTCGAGGACGACGACGAGGAAGACGACCCGTACGCCCAGTACGCGGATCTCTACAACGACGACGATGAGGATGAGGACGACCAGTCCGGTCCGCAGTCTCAACGTCGCGGCGCTTGACGCACCAGCGTCCCTCGCGGTTTCCGCGATCTCTCGTAGCAGTAGCGGTGAGTAGATCTCTGTTGGCGGATTTCTCGTAGCAACCGCACTTCACCCGGTCCGGGGCCTCAACGCCGGACCGGGTTTCGTGCTGCCCCGAGGGCCTCAGCTCGCGTAGTCGCCGATCAGGGCCGCGCCCGTCGCGTGCTCGCCGCGCTCGGTGATCTCACCGGCGATCCAGGCGTCCACGCCGCGGTCCGCGAGGGTGGCCACCGCCACGTCCGCCGATTCCTCGGGGACGATCGCGATCATGCCCACGCCCATGTTCAGCGTCTTCTCCAGCTCCAGACGCTCGACATTGCCGGTCCTGCCGACGAGGTCGAAGACCGGGGCCGGGGTCCAGGTCTCGCGGTCCACGATCGCGTGCAGCCCGTCCGGGATCACCCGGGCCAGGTTGGCCGCGAGCCCGCCGCCGGTGATGTGGCTGAAGGCGTGCACCTCGGTGGTCTTCGTCAGCGCCAGGCAGTCCAGCGAGTAGATCTTGGTGGGCTCCAGGAGCTCCTCGCCGAGCGAGCGGCCGAACTCCTCGACGTGCTGGTCCAGGCTGAGGTTCGCCCGGTCGAAGAGGACGTGCCGGACGAGGGAGTACCCGTTCGAGTGAAGACCGGAGGCCGCCATGGCGATCACCGCGTCACCCGTACGGATACGATCCGGGCCGAGCAGCCGGTCGGCCTCCACCACGCCCGTACCGGCGCCCGCGACGTCGAAGTCGTCCGGACCGAGCAGGCCCGGGTGTTCGGCCGTCTCGCCGCCCACCAGGGCGCAGCCCGCGAGCACACAGCCCTCGGCGATGCCCTTCACGATGGCCGCCACGCGCTCCGGGTGGACCTTGCCGACGCAGATGTAGTCGGTCATGAAGAGCGGCTCGGCGCCGCACACCACGATGTCGTCCATGACCATCGCGACCAGGTCGTGGCCGATGGTGTCGTACACGCCGAGCTGCCGGGCGAGGTCGACCTTGGTGCCCACGCCGTCCGTGGCGGAGGCGAGCAGCGGGCGCTCGTAGCGCTTGAGGGCGGAGGCGTCGAAGAGGCCGGCGAAGCCGCCGAGGCCGCCGAGGACCTCGGGGCGCTGCGTCTTCTTCACCCACTCCTTCATCAGCTCTACGGCGCGGTCGCCCGCTTCGATGTCGACGCCGGCAGCCGCGTAGGAAGCACCGGAAGCAGTGCCCGTCGCCGGAGGTGACTGATCAGACACAGAAGACATTGCCTGGGATCTTTCGGGTTGGTGAAACGGGGCTCTGCGGCGCTTACGGGCGACGGATGGCGTCAGCCGCGGCCGTGGCTGCGGGACCCGCGGCCAGCTCGGTCTCCAGAAGCTGCTTGCCGAGCAGCTCGGGGTCGGGAAGCTCCATCGGGTACTCGCCGTCGAAGCAGGCGCGGCACAGGTTCGGCTTGGCGATGGTGGTCGCCTCGATCATGCCGTCGATGGAGATGTACGAGAGGGAGTCGGCGCCGAGCGAGGTGCCGATCTCCTCGATGCTCATGCCGTTGGCGATCAGCTCGGCGCGGGTCGCGAAGTCGATGCCGAAGAAGCAGGGCCACTTCACGGGGGGAGAGGAGATCCGGATGTGGACTTCCGCCGCACCCGCCTCGCGGAGCATGCGCACCAGGGCCCGCTGGGTGTTGCCGCGCACGATCGAGTCGTCGACGACGACCAGGCGCTTGCCCTTGATGACTTCCTTCAAGGGGTTCAGCTTCAGACGGATGCCCAGCTGGCGGATGGTCTGTGAAGGCTGGATGAAGGTCCGGCCGACGTACGCGTTCTTGACCAGGCCGGCGCCGAACGGGATGCCGCTGGCCTCCGCGTAACCGATCGCGGCGGGCGTCCCGGACTCCGGAGTCGCTATCACCAGATCAGCCTCGACAGGGGCTTCCTTGGCGAGCTTGCGGCCCATCTCGACACGCGAGAGGTACACGTTCCGGCCGGCGATGTCCGTGTCGGGACGGGCCAGGTACACGTACTCGAAGACACAGCCCTTGGGCTTCGCTTCCGCGAATCGGGACGTACGCAGGCCGTTCTCGTCGATGGCGACGAACTCGCCCGGCTCGATCTCACGGACGTAGGCCGCGCCGCAGATGTCGAGGGCGGCGGACTCGGAGGCGACGACCCAGCCGCGCTCCAGACGGCCGAGGACCAGCGGGCGGATGCCCTGCGGGTCGCGGGCCGCGTACAGGGTGTGCTCGTTCATGAAGACGAGGCTGAAGGCGCCCTTGACCTGCGGGAGGACCTTCGCGGAGGCCTCTTCGACGGTCAGCGGCTTGCCGTCGTCGTCGACCTGGGCCGCGAGGAGCGCGGTGAGCAGGTCGGTGTCGTTGGTGGCGGCCACGCGGGTGGTGCGGCCGTCCTGCTTGGGGAGGTCGGCGACCATCTCGGCGAGCTGCGCCGTGTTCACGAGGTTGCCGTTGTGGCCGAGCGCGATGGAGCCGTGCGCGGTGGCACGGAACGTCGGCTGGGCGTTTTCCCACACGGAGGCGCCGGTGGTCGAGTAGCGGGCGTGACCGACCGCGATGTGACCTTGGAGCGAACCGAGCGAGGTCTCGTCGAAGACCTGGGACACGAGGCCCATGTCCTTGAAGACGAGGATCTGGGAGCCGTTGCTCACCGCGATTCCCGCGGATTCCTGGCCCCGATGCTGGAGGGCGTAGAGCCCGAAGTAAGTGAGCTTGGCGACCTCTTCACCCGGGGCCCAGACTCCGAAGACGCCGCAAGCGTCCTGGGGGCCTTTCTCGCCGGGGAGCAGATCATGATTGAGTCGACCGTCACCACGTGGCACGCCACCGAGTGTAGGCGAGATCGACCACTGGTCCGAATTGGGGATACGGATCTTTGACGGATCACTCGTCGGCGACGGCTTGGAGGGTTTTACCGTTTGCGCTGGTCAGCGCGATGGCTCGGTGGTTCAACTCGTATCCGACCGTGCTGTCGAAGAAACCCAGCAGGGTCCTCTCGGTGTCCATGAGTGAGCCGTCGCACATCATCCGGGTGGTCCTGGCGGTCCCGAGGGTGATATGTCCGTCGCGGACGGTGGCCCTGGCGGTGACCTGGTTGCAGCCGAGGCGGCCGGAAAGGGTGCCCTTCGCCTTGTCGAGGGTGAAGTGGGCGTCGGCCCCCTCGGGAAGGGACTGGGCCACGGCACCGTCCCCGAGTGACATGACCGTCCACTTCGTGCCGTACAGGGGCGCGTCCGGCTCCTTGGTCAGATTGACGCGGTCGCCGCCGTCGGTGGTGAGCGTCAGCCTGTCGCCCTTGACCTCGCTGGTGAACGTGCCGTCGACGAAGGCGCGGCTGAGGCTCTGCTCGAAGCTCATGGGGTCCTTCTGGCAGCCCATGTCGGTCGCCTCGATCTTCCCGAAGTCGACACGGTCACCCTTGAGGGTGACGGTCGAGCCGAAAGTGTTGCAACCGAGGTTGCCGCTGACGCGACCGTCTTCGCCGATCCGCAGATACGCGCTGTCCGGCGCCTGCCGGGTCCGGCCGTGCGTGGTGAGGGTGTCGACACTCCAGTGAACGCCGGTGACCGGCGACGATCCGCTCCCCACGGAACCGCCGCCCGCCGTCTCGGTGCCGCAGGCCACGGCGAGCGGAAGCAGGGTCAGGACGCTGAGGGTCAGTCGCTGCTTGTCCATGACGGTGTGACGGGAGGGGTGGGGTGGCCGGTTCCCCTCCGGGGCGGTGCGGGTGGAGTCAGCGGTGAGGTCGGCGGGTGGAGCCCAACGGGTGGAGCCGGCGGTGGAGCCCAACGGGCGGAGCCGGCGGTGGAGCCCAACGGGCGGAGCCGGCGGTGGAGCCCAACGGGTGGAGCCGGCGGTGGAGCCCAACGGGCGGAGCCGGCGGTGGAGCCCAACGGGTGGAGCCGGCGGTGGAGCCGGCGGTGGAGTCAGCGGGTGGGCTCAGCCCATCAGGGGCAGCAGTCCCCCGAGGTCGGCCCGCTCACCGCTCGCGCTGACCTTCGCCTCGTCCAGCGCGGTCTTCCACTCCGTACGTCCCGTCGCCAGCCGGATCCAGGTCAGCGGGTCGGTCTCCACGACGTTCGGCGGTGTGCCCCGGGTGTGCCGGGGGCCCTCCACGCACTGCACGACGGCGTACGGCGGGATCCGCACCTCCGTCGACGCGCCGGGCGCCTTCACGGCGAGCGCGTCGGCGAGCAGCCGGGTGCACGCGGCGAGGGCCTGGCGGTCGAGGGGGATGTCGAAACCCGGCACGGCGGCGTTCAGGTCGTCGGTGTGGACGACGAGTTCTACGGTGCGGGTGACGACACAGTCCGCCAGCGGCATCGCGCCCGCGCTGGTGGCGAGCAGCCGGGTGCCGGGGTGGGCGTCGAGGTGGGCCGTGAAGTCCCGCTCCACGTCGGCCAGGAAGGCCACCAGGTCGGGGTGCTCCTCGGCCAGTCGGTGGGCTGTGTCCGCGATGGCCCCGGAGTTGGCGGAGGTCGCGAACGGCCAGTCGAGGACCGTGGCGTCCCGCTTTACGGGCTCCGGCTTGTCGAGGAGCCGGGTGACACCTTCGAGAGTCGTGCCGACGTGCGCGACCAGTTCACGCACCGTCCAGTCCCCCAGCCGGGTGGGCAGCGCGAGCCGCTCGGGCGTGAGGACGCGGACGGCCTCCCGTATGTGCCCGAACTGTGCGAGAACCGCGGCGCGCGTCTTGGCGGGATCGTACGTCCGTATGCGCTTCTTGACCGGGGGCATGGAGGTGAGCCTATGTCTCACGGTGCTCGTTCAGGCCCAGCGCACGGTCCACCAGGACACGAGGCCGGGTCAGAAGACCAGGGGCAATGACCCGTGAGTGTGATCGACGGCCAAAACCGCCCCGCACTGCCGGACCCGGACAACGCTGGCCTTCGCCTGGAAGGAAGTGCAACATGACGGTTATGGCCGAGCACACGTCTCAGATGTCGGTGGAGGAGTTCGAAACGATCGCCTCCGCCGCTCCCGAGACCGTCACGTTGGAGTTCATCAACGGACGGATCGGAGTCAAGAAGGTGACGGACGGAGACCACAACACCATCGTGACCTGGCTGGCCCGACGCTGTATGCAGACCAGGCCTGACCTGGACCTGTATCAGGGCCAAGGGCTCCGCGTGGAGACGTACCGAGAGGGCAGGGCGAAACCGGATGCGGTGCTCGCGCCCGAAGCCCACTTCGCGGGACACGGCGAGTGGGCCGACCCTGCCGGGACGCTCTTGGTCGTCGAGGTCACCTCGTACGACTCGGACACCGACCGGCGAGACCGGCACGAGAAGCCCGCCGCATACGGCCAGTCCGGAATTCCCTTGTACCTCCTGATCGACCGGGACTCCTGCACGGTCACGGTGCACAGCACTCCGGACCGGAAGGTCGGAGGCTACCGCGACATCCACACCGCGAAGTTCGGTGAGAGGGTGCTCATCCCTGACCCGATCGGCATCGAACTCGACACGGAGATCCTCAAGAACTACGTCCGATGAGTCGAGGAAGGCCCCGCCCGGAAACGTGACTCCGGGCGGGGCCTTCCTCGTCGTACGACCGGCGACGGTCAGGCGAGGAGCGCCGGGATGGTCCCCTCGTGCGCCTCGCGCAGCTCAGCCAGCGGGAGTGCGAACTCGCCCTGGACCTCGACCGCGTCTCCGTCCACGACACCGATACGGGTGACGGGCAGACCCCGCGCACCGCACATGTCGTTGAAGCGGAGCTCCTCCGAGCGCGGGACGGCGACGACCGCGCGGCCCGCCGACTCCGAGAAGAGGAAGGTGAAGGCGTCGAGACCGTCGGGGACGACCAGCCGGGCGCCCTTGCCGCCGAGCAGTGCCGACTCGACCACGGCCTGGATCAGACCGCCGTCGGACAGGTCGTGCGCCGAGTCGATCATGCCGTCGCGGGAGGCGGAGATGAGGATCTCGCCGAGGAGGCGTTCGCGCTCCAGGTCGACCTTCGGGGGCAGGCCCCCGAGGTGGTCGTGGACGACCTGCGACCAGGCCGAACCGCCGAACTCCTCACGGGTGTCACCGAGCAGGTAGAGGAGCTGGCCCTCTTCCTGGAAGGCGACCGGCGTGCGCCGGGCGACGTCGTCGATGACGCCCAGCACGGCCACGACCGGGGTCGGGTGGATGGCGGCCTCGCCCGTCTGGTTGTAGAGCGAGACGTTGCCGCCGGTCACCGGGGTGCCCAGCTGCTGGCAGGCGTCGGCGAGACCGCGGATGGCCTCGGCGAACTGCCACATGACGGCCGGGTCCTCGGGCGAGCCGAAGTTCAGGCAGTCGGAGACGGCGAGCGGCTTGGCGCCGGTCGTCGCGACATTGCGGTAGGCCTCGGAGAGGGCGAGCTGTGCGCCGGCGTACGGGTCCAGCTTGGCGTAGCGGCCGTTGCCGTCCGTGGCGATGGCGACGCCGAGCCCGGTCTCCTCGTCGATGCGGATCATGCCCGAGTCCTCGGGCTGCGCCAGCACCGTGTTGCCCTGCACGAAGTGGTCGTACTGGGAGGTGATCCAGGACTTGGAGGCCTGGTTCGGCGAGCTCACGAGCTTGAGGACCTGGTCCTTGAGCTCCTCGCTGGTCGCCGGACGCGGCAGCTTGTTCGCGTCGTCGGCCTGGAGGGCGTCCTGCCACTCGGGGCGGGCGTAGGGGCGCTCGTAGACCGGGCCGTCGTGGGCGACCGTGCGCGGGTCGACGTCGACGATCTTGCCGCCGTGCCAGTAGATCTCCAGACGGTCGCCGTCGGTGACCTCACCGATGACGGTGGCGATGACGTCCCACTTGTCGCAGATCTCCAGGAACCGGTCGACCTTCTCCGGCTCGACGACCGCGCACATGCGTTCCTGCGACTCGCTCATGAGGATTTCCTCGGGAGAGAGAGTCGAGTCCCGCAGCGGTACGTCGTCCAGGGTGACGCGCATGCCGCCGGAGCCGTTGGAGGCCAGCTCGGAGGTGGCACAGGACAGACCGGCCGCGCCGAGGTCCTGGATGCCGACGACCAGCTTCTCGGCGAAGGCCTCGAGCGTGCACTCGATGAGCAGCTTCTCCTGGAAGGGGTCGCCGACCTGGACCGCGGGGCGCTTCGACGGCTTGGCGTCGTCGAAGGTCTCACTCGCCAGGATGGAGGCGCCGCCGATGCCGTCGCCGCCCGTGCGGGCCCCGTAGAGGATGACCTTGTTGCCGGTGCCGGACGCCTTCGCGAGGTGGATGTCCTCGTGCTTCATGACACCGATGGCACCGGCGTTGACGAGGGGGTTGCCCTGGTAGCAGGCGTCGAAGACGACCTCGCCGCCGATGTTGGGCAGACCGAGACAGTTGCCGTAACCGCCGATGCCCGCGACGACGCCCGGCAGCACGCGCTTGGTGTCGGGGTGGTCGGCGGCGCCGAAGCGCAGCGGGTCGACGACCGCGACCGGGCGGGCGCCCATCGCGATGATGTCGCGCACGATGCCGCCGACGCCGGTGGCCGCTCCCTGGTAGGGCTCGACGTACGACGGGTGGTTGTGCGACTCGACCTTGAAGGTGACGGCGTAGCCCTGGCCGACGTCGACGACACCGGCGTTCTCGCCGATACCGACGAGCAGGGCGTCGGACTGCGGGGCCTTCTCACCGAACTGGCGGAGGTGGACCTTCGAGGACTTGTACGAGCAGTGCTCGGACCACATGACGGAGTACATGGCGAGCTCGGCGCCGGTGGGCCGGCGGCCGAGGATCTCGACGACGCGCTCGTACTCGTCCTTCTTCAGGCCCAGTTCGGCCCAGGGCAGCTCGACGTCGGGGGTCGCGGCCGCGTTCTCGACCGTGTCCAGAGGCGTGCGGCTCATGCGTTGACCAGCTTCTTGAGGATCGAGGTGAAGAAGGGGAGGCCGTCGGTACGGCCGGACCCGACCAGGGTCTCGACGGCGTGCTCGGGGTGCGGCATGAGACCGACCACGTTCCCGGCCTCGTTCGTGATGCCCGCGATGTCCCGGAGGGAGCCATTGGGGTTGAAGTCGACGTAACGGAAGACGACCCGGCCCTCCGCCTCCAGCATGTCGAGCGTGTGCTCGTCGGCGACGTACCGCCCGTCCATGTTCTTCAGCGGGATGTGGATCTCCTGGCCGGACTCGTAGTCGGCCGTCCAGGACGTCTCCGCGTTCTCCACCCGCAGCTTCTGGTCGCGGCAGATGAAGTGGAGGTGGTTGTTGCCGAGCATCGCGCCGGGGAGAAGGTGCGCCTCGGTGAGGACCTGGAAGCCGTTGCAGATGCCGAGGACGGGCATTCCGGACTTCGCCTGCTCGATCACGCTCTCCATCACGGGCGAGAAGCGCGAGATGGCACCGGCCCGGAGATAGTCGCCGTACGAGAAACCGCCGGGCAGCACCACGGCGTCGACCTGCTTGAGGTCCTTGTCCTTGTGCCAGAGGGCGACGGGTTCGGCACCGGCGAGCTTGATCGCACGCTGCGTGTCCCGGTCGTCGAGGCTGCCGGGAAAGGTGACGACTCCAATACGAGCGGTCACTTTCCTGCCTCCGCGACTTCCTCGACCTTGACGGTGAAGTCCTCGATCACGGTGTTGGCGAGGAAGGATTCCGCCAGTTCATGGATGCGGGCGAGCGCGGCGTCGTCCACCGGTCCGTCCACTTCCAGTTCGAATCGCTTTCCCTGACGTACGTCGGAGACACCCTCGAAACCGAGGCGCGGCAGTGCACGCTGCACCGCCTGGCCCTGGGGGTCGAGGATCTCCGGCTTGAGCATGACGTCGACTACGACGCGTGCCACTGGCACTCCCGGTGTGTGGTGCTGAGCAGGTCGCTTCAGACTACCCGCACAAAATTTCTACTCGCGTAGATTCGTAGAATCCTACGTGAGCCCGATCACGATCCCGCATCGACGCGGGGGCCTGCACGGAAAATCCTGGGAAAAATCGCAGAAGAGCGGCGGGGCCCCATTACCTTCGGACACGCGGAAGGTTTTAGTCGGGCTTCACAATGCAATGCCCGGCACTGTACAAAGGAATTGGCAATAGCCGATACTTTGCCCAATAACAGCCGGACAGTCGACATCTCCCCGACAACTCCGTGGCGTCCACGCACGTCATGGGGTGTGATCGCAGAGGTGCCGCACGAAGGGACCGATATTCGTGGCGCAACGTGTCGTGGTCACTCTCTTTGACGACATCGACGGCTCGGAAGCGGCGGAGACGATCGCCTTCGGACTCGACGGCAAGTCGTACGAGATCGACCTCAATCCAACCAATGCCAAGAAACTGCGTAAGGCCCTCGCGCCCTACCTCGAGGCCGGCCGCAAGCAGTCGAAGTCCGGGAAGGCGTACACGCACACCGCGTTGACCCCCGACCCGGCCGCCGTCCGCGCCTGGGCCCGCTCCAACAAGCTGGACGTCCCCCCGCGCGGCCGCATCCCCAAGAAGGTCTACGAGGCGTTCGCCGAGGCGCACTGAACCCGAGGCTCCGGCGGATGGCTCGCCGGGCTCCCGCTCCGGCCGGCCCGCCGGGGCTTCGGTGTCACCGGCCTCCTCGGCGGCCCGGCCCCGCTCCGTGTAGGCCTTGAACAGGGCCTGCATGTCCGCGACCAGCTCGG